>NZ_JALW01000090.1:0-487 GCF_000710795.1 Enterobacter sp. T1-1
TGGTGTGTGCCCCCCCCCCCCCTCCCGCCGCGTTAATCACGTTGTCGCCCGCCACGGTGTTGATGGTGACGGTTGGCAGCGCAGTGTCGACCAGCAGGTTCGCACTGTTGCTCACGCTGTTGCCCACGCCGTTGGTGGCGGTCGCGTTCAGGGTGTAGTTCGCCTGACCCAGACCCGCCAGATCGGCGGCCGGAACCGTCAGGCTCCAGGTACCGTCTGCCGCCGTGGTGGCCGTGTAGTTTTTACCGTTCAGGGTCACGGTCACCACGGTGCCTTCTGCCAGGTTGGCGCTGGTGCCGCTGACGTTCAGATCCTGGCCTTTCTCCACCGCGTTCAGGACGTTGTCATCGCTGATGGCGTTGAAATTAACCGATGGCAGACCGGTATCCACGGTCACACTATGGGTGCCGGTGCCGGTATTGCCCGCCGCGTCAGTGACTGACGCAGTCACGGTCACGCTGCCGTCGCTGAGGCCGGAAATGACGCT
>NZ_JALW01000091.1:0-12775 GCF_000710795.1 Enterobacter sp. T1-1
ACCATATCGGCTCCTTGTTATATTCCCTCTCCCGGTGGGAGAGGGGGAGGGTGAGGGCATCAGACTGCTCGATCAGAACATCACCTGCCCACCGGTGACATTAATCGACTGGCCGGTGCAGTACGAGGCTTTCGGGCTTGCGTAAAACAGCAGCATGTTCAGCACGTCCTGATAGTCGCACCCGCGCTTCAGCGGCACTTTGTCGATGTAATACTGCTCCACTTCGTCTTCTTTGATGCCAAGCTTGGTGGCGTATTGAGGTAGCAGCGACTGGAACATTGGCGACTTCAGCAGGTTGCCCAGCATCAGCGAGTGAACGGTAATCCCGTATTCGGCCAGATCCAGCGCCAGAGACTGGGTCAGCCCTACGCCGCCAAATTTCGCCGCGCTGTAGCCGGAGTTATGCTTGCTGCCCACTTTGCCCGATTTGGAGTTGATCTGAATGATGCGCCCCTGAATGCCGTCGCGGATCATCAGACGGGAAAATTCGCGGGCGCAGAGGAAGTAACCCACCAGATTCACCTGCAGTGAGCGGTCAAAGTCCCCCAGTTCGAAATCGCTGATAAACGCCGCTTTCGCGATCCCTGCGCTGTAGACCAGCAGGTCGGTACGGCCAAAAATCTCGTCTACCCCGCGAGCCAGCGCCATGACGCTCTGCTCGCTGGTGGCATCGGCACCAAACCCGTACGCCATCCCCTCACCAAACTCGGTGTTGATGGTATCCGCCACGCGGGCGGCTTTCTCACTCTGAATATCCACTACCGCCACGCGGTAACCTTCTGCGGCAAGCCCACGGCAGAGAAACTCTCCTAAGGTTTGTCCTCCACCAATGACAACGGCAACCTGACTCATAACGCTCTCCTTAATTACGCAACAAATTTTAATGTGCAGCCTGGGGTAACAGCCTGCGGAACCGGCCCCTCCACGTGAACCGTGCCGGGATACTCTGCCTGCGGCTGGCCATCGAACCGCAGGGTGATGTGGCCCAGCTCGCGCAGGTTTTGCTCGGCCACGTCGCCCACGGCAGTGACGGCATAGCGGGTGTCACCCAGCTCCAGCTGGCTTCCTGCCTTTAACGCTCCGTGCAGCTCGCCGTGGCAGTGGATAAAGCAAAACTCTTCGATATCTGCCGGTGCACCTTCGCGGAAAGTGATCAGCATCTGGTCGCTGAGCGCATCGGCCGCGCTCTGGCCGATGCGGGTGATGGTGGTCTGATAAATCACGGTCATCGCAGGAACCTCTTATTGATAAATAAAGCCGGAAACGAACCAGGCAATCAGCACCGTCGGTGCGCCCGTCAGGAAACGACTGACCAGCACAGACGGCACGCCCACGCGTACGGTGTCCTGGCGCGCTTCGGCCAGCGACAGGCCAACGGGAATGAAGTCGCAGGCTGCCTGAGCGTTAATGGCAAACAGCGCAGGCAGAGCCAGGTGCGGAGGAATGTTGCCCAGACCAATCTGCACGCCAATCAGGACGCCGATGACCTGAGCAATCACCGCCCCCGGGCCGAGGAACGGCGACAGCAGCGGGAAGGAGCAGATCAGCGCCAGCGTCACCAGACCGAGCGGGTGGCTGGCAAGCGGGGCGAGGCCGTGGGCGATCCAGTCTCCCAGACCGGAGGCCATGATGATGCCGATTAACGCGGAGACGAAGGCCATAAACGGCAGAATGGTTTTTAGCACCGTGTCGATGGTGTCGCGCCCGGACTGGAACAGTACCGCCACGGCGGATCCCATTCCCATGCCGACCTTCGCCAGCAGGCCGTCGCTCTGCTCGGTGATCTTCTTACTGGTGTCGTAATCACGCGGTGCGGCTTTTTGCGGCGCGGAAGTGCCATTCACCAGCGTGATGTTGTCCTCCTTCACGCCTGAGACATAAATGTCTTCGAGGATGTACTGCGCCAGCGGTCCTGATTTTCCGGTGGAGTGAATATTCACCGTCGGAATGCGACGCTTCGGATAGAGGCCGCAGCGCAGGGTGCCACCGCAGTCGATAACCGCCACGCCGATTTCCGCCTCCGGTGGTTCGCCTTCTTTGAAACCGTCGACCGCTTCCCAGCCGGTCAGCTCGCGTAGTTTGTCGACAATCGCCGGGCGTGTGCCTGCGGTGATATAGACGATTTTTTTGCCTTCGGTGGCGTCGAACTCCAGCGGGCCGCCCCAGCCACCCGTACCTTTCTCAATGCGGATCCGGCTCATGCTGTGGCTCCTGACAAATGAACGCGTTGCTCAAGCTGGATGCCCATTTTTTTCTCAAAAATGGTGGTGGTGAGATCGGTCACCCAGCCACGGAAGAAGTTGGTGACCAGGCCGACCAGCAGATAGCTCACCGCCAGTGGGCCGAGCGGCAGGCCAAGCGTGGTCAGGCCGCTGGCAATGCCGAGATAAACAAACAATTCCCCCGGGTTGATATGCGGGAACAGGCCGTTCATGGAGTGACAGCTATATGAGGCGGCGGCGTAATAACTCGGCTTGTATTTTTCTGGCATAAAGCGGCCGAGGCTTAAGGTCATGGGGTTGCAGAAAACGAAGGTTCCAATGCAGGGCAACAGCAGGTAACGGGATAACGGGTTCCCGGCACAGCGTTGGGCGAAGCGTTCAATGCGTTGCTGGCCGATAAAATTAATCAGCGCGTTCATGATCACCAGCAGGCTGATCAGCAGGGGCAGGATCCCGGTCACCATGCCGGTGAAGACTTCTCCGCCTTTCTGAAACAGCCCGATGAACCACTCGGCGCCGTGGGTGATGGTTTCTATCATTCTTCTCTCCTGTGAGGCTTTTCTTGTTTTGTATTTCCGGGACTAATAATAATCACTTTGAAAGGTTTTAAAGTGTTAATCAGATCTCACAATGAAAGAAAAATGGATTATTTTGAAAGTTAATGGGCGGGGGTGACGCATTTTGGTTGAAAAAAACGCAGATTTGCGTTGAGGAGCGTAAAGATTTGGTGGGTAAGGCGCGTACAGCTTCCTTGAGGTGTTGCGGATGCTTTACCATACTGGGTTCTTATCGAACCCGTTAAATGGATGTCCCATGTTCAAGCGTCGTTATGCAGCGTTGTTACCTGCGCTTATTCTGCTGTCCGCCTGTAGTAGTAAACCCAAGACTGAAGCCGCTGTGCAGACGGCTGGCGCGCCTTCAGGAGGATTCCTGCTGGAGCCGCAGCACAATATGATGCAGATGGGGGGCGACTTCGCGAATAACCCGGCGGCCGAACAGTTCATCGATAAAATGGTGAGCAAACACGGCTTTGACAGACAGCAACTGCATGAAATCTTGTCGCAGGCGAAACGTCTGGACTACGTGCTGCGCCTGATGGACAGGCAGGCACCGTCAGCGCAGGTGCCAACCGGGCCAAACGGTGCGTGGTTGCGCTATCGCAAACAGTTTATTACCCCGGACAACGTGCAAAATGGCGTGGTGTTCTGGAATCAGTATGAAGATGCCCTCAATCGCGCGTGGCAGGTCTACGGCGTGCCGCCTGAAATCATCGTCGGCATTATTGGCGTGGAAACGCGCTGGGGTCGCGTGATGGGCAAAACGCGCATTCTTGATGCGCTGGCCACGCTCTCGTTTAACTATCCGCGTCGTGCCGAGTACTTCTCTTCCGAGCTGGAAACCTTCCTGCTGATGGCGCGTAACGAACAGGATGACCCGCTCGATCTGAAAGGGTCGTTTGCCGGAGCGATGGGCTACGGCCAGTTTATGCCCTCTTCCTACAAACAGTATGCCGTCGACTTTAACGGAGATGGTCACATCAACCTGTGGGATCCGGTGGATGCCATCGGCAGCGTGGCGAACTACTTCAAGGCACACGGCTGGACGCCGGGTGGGCAGGTTGCCGTGCAGGCTAACGGCGAAGCGTTTGGTCTGGAAAACGGCTTCAAAACCAAATACAGCGTTGCGCAGCTGACGGCGGCAGGTTTAACGCCAACGCAGCCGCTGGGTAATGTGGATCAGGTGAGCCTGTTGCGTCTGGATGTAGGAACCGGGTATCAGTACTGGTACGGTATGCCAAACTTCTACACCATCACCCGCTATAACCACAGCACGCACTATGCGATGGCCGTGTGGCAGCTGGGCCTGGCGGTATCGCAGGCGCGTGTCCCTGCGGCATCGCCGTTTAGTCAGTAAGTCGCTTTATTCCTCCCTCTCCCATGGGAGAGGGGAATTTTGCAGAAACATTTCGCCACACTCCCTTTGCAAACGCGCCATTTACATCTCAATCGCCTTTCATTATTGTTACGTTATAACATTTAATGTGGTGTCAACATGTCAACGTCCCTTTTCTCTTTGTCTGCGGCAGTTAGGTTTCTGCTGGCGCTGGTGATTATCGTGTTTATCGGGCTGGCCGTGCGCTGGGCGGTGGCATTGCCATGATTGTCATGGATGAACTGGTTGCGGGTTACGACCGCATGCCCGTTACGCGCGCCTTGTCGGGCGTGATTGAACGCGGAAGCATGACCGCCATTATCGGGGCCAACGGATGTGGAAAATCCACGCTGCTCAAAACGCTCGCCGGGTTTATTCCGCCGGTGAGCGGCCGTTTTCGCTGGCAGGAGAAACGCCCGGTGATTGGCTGGCTGGCACAGCGTCACGCGCTGGAGGCGCAGTTTCCGCTGACGGTGCAGGATGTGGTGAGTATGGGCTGCTGGCCGCGTGTGTCGCTCTTTTCCGGCTTTCGTCGGGAAACACGCTCGCGCATTGCCAGCGCGCTGGAGCGTGTCGGGCTGGACGCCATGGCGTTATCCACCATCGATGCGCTTTCCGGCGGCCAGTTTCAGCGCATGCTGTTTGCGCGGATCCTGGTGCAACAGGCGCCGCTGGTGATGCTGGATGAACCTTTTACCGGCGTCGATGAAGCTACCTGTAACGTGCTGATGGACCTGATGCTCGAAATGTACATGCAGGGCCAGACCCTGCTTGCGGTATTGCATGACAGCGAGCGCGTATCGCGTCATTTTCCGCAAACGCTACGGCTGGATACGGCTATTCCGCACTGGAAAACCGAGCGGGTGAGGGTGGCATGATCTGGCATCTCTTCTTTCAGCCTTTTATCGAATACGGCTTTATGCGTCGCGCGCTGGTGGTGTGCCTGGCGCTGTCCGTCAGCACCACGGCACTGGGCGTATTTCTTCAGCTGCGCCGGATGAGCCTGATGGGCGATGCCCTTTCACACGCCATTTTACCCGGTGTTGCGGTGGGCTATCTGCTGAGCGGTATGTCACTGCTGGCGATGAGCATCGGCGGGTTTATCGCCGGGATCGCCGTGGCGCTGGTGGCCGGGCTGGTCAGTCGACGTACGCCGCTCAAAGAGGACGCCAGTTTTGCCGGGTTCTATCTCGGCTCGCTGGCGCTGGGCGTGACGCTGGTGTCGCTACGTGGTTCGAACGTCGATCTGCTGCACCTGCTGTTTGGCTCCATTCTGGCGGTGGATAACGACGCCGCGCTGTTTGTGGCTGGCGTATGCATCTTCACGCTGGTGACGCTGGCAGTTTTCTATCGTGGGCTGGTGACCGAGGCGTTCGATACCGCCTGGCTACAGGTTAACGCCCGCTGGCTGCCCGGCCTGTTGCACGGGCTGTTTCTGGCGCTGCTGGTGCTTAACCTGGTGGCCGGATTTCAGGTTCTCGGCACGCTGATGGCCGTCGGGCTGATGATGTTGCCGGCGGTGGCGGCACGCTGCTGGGTGCGCACCCTGCCAGGGTTGCTCTGCCTGGCGGGCATCAGCGGCGTTTTTTGCGCATGGCTGGGGTTAAGCCTCTCCTGGGCGGTGAGTTTACCCGCCGGGCCGTCCATCGTGCTGACCGCCAGCGCGCTGTTCTTTATTTCTGTTTTATTTGGCACACGAAGCCACCTGGCTGGCAGCCTGCGTGCGCTTTTTTAACGCAAGGGGAAATGATGAAACGTACAGGGTTAATAATGGCGCTCGCGCTCGGGATGTTGTCACAGGGCGTAATGGCGAAAACGCTTAATGTGGTCACCAGTTTTTCCATTCTGGGAGATATCACGCGTGAGGTAGGGGGAGACCGGGTCAATGTGACCACGCTGGTGGGGCCGGACGGCGATCCGCATACCTTTGAACCGTCGCCGAAAGACAGTGCGGCGCTCAGCAAGGCCGATGTAGTGGTGGTGAACGGTCTGGGGCTGGAGGGCTGGCTCGACCGTCTGGTGAAGGCCTCCGGATTTAAGGGCCAGCTGGTGGTGGCTTCGACCGGGGTGAAAACCCACACGCTTGAAGAGGACGGGAAAACCGTGACCGATCCGCATGCCTGGAACAGCGCGGCGAACGGGGCACTGTATGCGCAAAATATCCTTGCCGGTCTGGTAAAAGCCGATCCTGAAGATAAGGCGGCGCTGGAGGCCACCGGTCAACCCTATATCGCGCAGCTTATGCAACTGGACAGCTGGGCCAAAACGCAGTTCAGCCAGATCCCGCAGGTAAAACGTAAAGTCCTCACCAGCCATGACGCCTTCGGCTACTTCAGCCGCGCCTATGGCGTGACCTTTATTGCGCCGCAGGGCTTGTCGTCAGAGAGCGAAGCCAGCGCAGCGCAGGTGGCTGAGATTATCAATCAGATTAAAGCGGACGGGGTGAAAACCTGGTTTATGGAAAACCAGCTCGACCCGCGCCTGGTTAAACAAATTGCCACGGCCACCGGTGCGCAGCCGGGGGGCGAACTTTACCCGGAGGCGCTGTCGGCCAAAGGCGGCGTGGCGGATACCTACGTTAAGGCGTTTCGCCATAACGTGAATACCCTCGCCAGGAGCATGAAGTAACCTTTTTCTCAGCCGGTGCCTTCGCATCGGCTTTTTTCTGAACCTCCCTCGTAAAACATGATCCTCATCTCCATATCTGACGAGAAAGTGCTATCTTGTGCTGCACGTTTTTCTGATGCCCGGAGCGAGAATGACTGACCATGAATTGATGCAGCTTAGCGAAGTCGTAGGACTGGCGCTTAAGCAACGTGGCGCGACTATTACGACTGCCGAATCCTGTACCGGCGGCTGGGTTGCTAAAGCCATTACCGATATTGCAGGCAGTTCCGCCTGGTTTGAACGCGGCTTTGTGACCTACAGTAACGAAGCTAAAGCGCAAATGATTGGCGTGCATGAATCCACGCTTGAACAGCATGGCGCGGTCAGCGAACCGGTGGTGATTGAGATGGCAATTGGTGCGCTAAAAGCGGCGCGTGCAGATTATGCCATCTCTATTAGCGGTATCGCCGGTCCGGACGGCGGCAGTGACGTGAAGCCTGTTGGCACCGTCTGGTTTGGTTTTGCCACCTCTAAAGGTGAAGGGATCACGCGTCGCGAGTGCTTTAGCGGCGATCGTGAAAGCGTGCGTCGTCAGGCAACCGTTTATGCGTTAAAAACGCTCTGGCAACAATTTCTACAAAACACTTGATACTGTATGACCATACAGTATAATTGCACCAACAGAACAGAAATCCACGGTGAAGCACAGTCGCTTCTCCCGGCATGACAGGAGTAATAATGGCTATCGACGAAAACAAACAGAAAGCGTTGGCGGCAGCACTGGGCCAGATCGAAAAGCAATTCGGTAAAGGCTCCATCATGCGCCTGGGTGAAGACCGTACCATGGATGTGGAAACGATCTCCACCGGTTCGCTTTCTCTGGATATCGCGCTGGGCGCGGGCGGCCTGCCAATGGGCCGTATCGTAGAGATCTACGGGCCAGAATCCTCCGGTAAAACCACCCTGACGCTGCAGGTGATTGCCGCGGCGCAGCGCGAAGGTAAAACCTGTGCCTTTATCGATGCCGAGCACGCGCTGGACCCTGTTTATGCTCGTAAGCTGGGCGTGGATATCGATAACCTGCTGTGTTCTCAGCCAGACACGGGTGAACAGGCGCTGGAGATTTGTGACGCGCTGGCGCGTTCCGGTGCGGTTGACGTTATCGTGGTCGACTCCGTTGCTGCGCTGACGCCAAAAGCGGAAATCGAAGGCGAAATCGGCGACTCTCACATGGGCCTCGCGGCACGTATGATGAGCCAGGCAATGCGTAAGCTGGCCGGTAACCTGAAGCAGTCCAACACGCTGCTGATCTTTATCAACCAGATCCGTATGAAAATTGGCGTGATGTTCGGTAACCCGGAAACCACTACTGGTGGTAACGCGCTGAAATTCTATGCTTCTGTCCGTCTGGATATCCGCCGTATCGGCGCGGTGAAAGAGGGTGAGAACGTGGTGGGGAGTGAAACCCGCGTGAAGGTCGTGAAGAACAAGATTGCCGCGCCGTTCAAACAGGCTGAATTCCAGATCCTCTACGGTGAAGGTATCAACTTCTTCGGCGAACTGGTTGACCTGGGCGTGAAAGAGAAGCTGATCGAAAAAGCGGGCGCATGGTACAGCTACAACGGCGATAAAATTGGTCAGGGTAAAGCGAATGCGATCTCCTGGCTGAAAGAGAACCCGGCTGCAGCGAAAGAGATCGAGAAGAAAGTGCGTGAGCTTCTGCTGAACAACCAGGACTCTAAACCTGATTTTGTGGTTGATGGTGCGGATGCTGAAGAAACTAACGAAGACTTTTAAGGCTTTCGTTTAAAAATGAAGGGCTGCTGATGCGGCCCTTTTTGCATTTCTGAACCAGCAGGTTTTTTATGAGCGAATCCACAACGCGTCGACCCGCTTATGCGCGATTACTGGACCGCGCGGTGCGGATCCTTGCCGTGCGTGACCACAGTGAACAAGAGCTGCGGCGTAAACTGTCGGCCCCGGTGATGAGTAAAAATGGGCCGGAAGAGATTGATGCCACCGCGGAAGATTATGACCGGGTGATTGCCTGGTGCTACGAGCATCACTATCTGGATGACGACCGTTTTGCTTCCCGGTTCCTGGCCAGTCGTGGCCGCAAGGGATACGGTCCGGCGCGTATCCGTCAGGAGCTGAACCAGAAGGGCGTTGCCCGTGAGTCCATCGAAAAAGCGATGCGCGACTGTGACACCGACTGGTGTGCGCTGGCAAAAGAGCAGGCGATTCGTAAATACGGTGAACCGCTGCCGCGTGAATTTTCAGAAAAAGTCAAAATCCAGCGCTTTTTGCTCTACCGCGGCTTTCTGATGGAAGATATTCAGGATATCTGGCGTAATTTTGCCGATTGAACGCATGCGGGATTTTACTTCCCACTAAAGAAAACTTATCTTATTCCCACTTTTTCCAGTAGCAGGTCTGTCCAGGGGTTTACCGATACCGGCTTGCTACGACATTTCGTTAGCTTGATTTCAGGATAATTATGAGCAAGAGCACCGCTGAGATCCGTCAGGCGTTTCTCGATTTTTTCCATAGTAAGGGACACCAGGTTGTTGCCAGCAGCTCCCTGGTGCCGAACAACGACCCAACTCTGCTGTTTACCAACGCCGGGATGAACCAGTTCAAGGATGTGTTCCTTGGTCTCGACAAGCGTAATTATTCCCGCGCCACAACCTCACAGCGTTGCGTGCGTGCGGGCGGTAAACACAACGACCTGGAAAACGTCGGTTACACCGCGCGCCACCATACCTTCTTCGAAATGCTGGGTAACTTCAGCTTCGGCGACTATTTCAAACATGATGCTATTCAATACGCGTGGGAACTGCTGACCGGTGAAAACTGGTTCAACCTGCCGAAAGAGCGTCTGTGGGTTACCGTCTATGAAACCGATGACGAAGCCTACGAAATCTGGGAAAAAGAAGTCGGTATCCCGCGCGAACGTATTATTCGCATCGGTGACAACAAAGGCGCACCGTACGCGTCTGACAACTTCTGGCAGATGGGTGACACCGGCCCTTGCGGTCCGTGCACCGAGATCTTCTACGATCACGGCGACCACATCTGGGGTGGTCCTCCAGGCAGCCCGGAAGAAGACGGCGATCGCTACATTGAGATCTGGAACATCGTCTTCATGCAGTTCAACCGTCAGGCCGACGGCACCATGGAGCCGCTGCCAAAACCGTCCGTTGATACCGGTATGGGCCTGGAGCGTATTGCGGCTGTTCTGCAGCACGTTAACTCCAACTACGAAATTGATCTGTTCAGCACCTTGATCAAAGCCGTTGCAGAAGTGACTGGCGCGACCGATCTGAACAACAAATCACTGCGCGTAATTGCAGACCATATCCGTTCCTGTGCGTTCCTGATTGCTGATGGTGTTATTCCGTCGAATGAAAACCGTGGCTATGTGCTGCGTCGTATCATTCGTCGTGCTATCCGTCACGGCAACATGCTGGGCGCGAAGGACACCTTCTTCTATAAGCTCGTTGGGCCACTGATTGGCGTAATGGGTTCTGCAGGTGACGAGCTGAAACGCCAGCAGGCGCAGGTTGAGCAAGTACTGAAGACTGAAGAAGAGCAGTTTGCACGTACGCTGGAGCGTGGTCTGGCGCTGCTGGATGAAGAACTCGCTAAGCTTAAGGGCGACACGCTGGATGGCGAAACCGCCTTCCGCCTGTACGACACTTACGGCTTCCCGGTTGACCTGACGGCGGACGTTTGCCGTGAGCGCAACATCAAAGTGGACGAAGCGGGCTTCGAAGCGGCGATGGAAGAGCAGCGTCGTCGTGCGCGTGAGTCCAGCGGTTTTGGCGCAGACTACAACGCGATGATCCGCGTGGACAGCGCGTCTGAATTCAAAGGTTATGAAGCGCTGGAACTGACTGGCAAAGTGACCGCCCTGTTTGTTGACGGCAAAGCCGTAGACAGCATCAGTGCAGGTCAGGATGCAGTTGTCATTCTGGATAAAACCCCGTTCTATGCGGAATCCGGTGGTCAGGTTGGCGATAAAGGCGAACTGAAAGGCAACGGTTTCAGCTTCAGTGTGAACGACACTCAGAAATACGGCCAGGCGATTGGTCATCTGGGTAAACTGGTTTCAGGCTCCCTGAAAGTGGGCGAGGGCGTTCAGGCTAATGTTGACGAAGCGCGCCGCGCACGCATCCGTCTGAACCACTCGGCAACGCACCTGATGCACGCTGCACTGCGTGAGGTTCTGGGAACGCATGTTGCACAGAAAGGTTCTCTGGTTAACGACAAAGTGCTGCGTTTCGACTTCTCGCATTTTGAAGCGATGAAACCGTCTGAGATCCGTGCGGTGGAAGATCTGGTGAACGCGCAAATCCGTCGTAACCTGCCAATCGAAACCCACATTATGGATCTCGACGCGGCGAAGAAAAAAGGTGCGATGGCCCTGTTTGGTGAGAAATATGACGACCGTGTTCGCGTATTGAGCATGGGCGACTTCTCTACCGAGCTGTGCGGTGGTACACACGCATCGCGTACCGGTGATATCGGTCTGTTCCGCATCGTTTCTGAATCCGGTACGGCGGCAGGTGTGCGTCGTATTGAAGCGGTGACCGGTGAAGGCGCGATTGCCAGCCTGCATGCGCAGAGTGACCAGCTGCACGATATCGCGCAGCTGTTGAAAGGCGATACCCAGAATCTGGGCGAGAAAGTGCGTGTTGCGCTGGATCGTACTCGCCAGCTGGAAAAAGAGCTGCAGCAGCTGAAAGAGCAGGCTGCGGCGCAGGAGAGTGCAAACCTCTCCAGCAAGGCTGTAGACATTAAGGGCGTCAAACTGCTTGTCAGCGATCTGGCAGGTGTAGAGCCTAAGATGCTGCGTACCATGGTCGACGATCTCAAGAACCAGCTTGGTTCGACGGTTATCGTACTGGCGACGGTAGCAGAAGGTAAGGTTTCTCTGATTGCGGGCGTCTCTAAGGATGTGACCGACCGCGTTAAAGCAGGGGAACTGATTGGCATGGTTGCCCAGCAGGTGGGTGGCAAAGGTGGCGGTCGTCCGGACATGGCGCAAGCCGGTGGTACGGATGCGGCGGCACTTCCTGCGGCATTGGCCAGCGTTGAAAGCTGGGTAAGCGCGAAATTGTAATAACTACAAAGCACAAACAGACGCCATAGCGGTAACGTTATGGCGTCTTGTTCACTGCACTATCGATAACGATAAAGTCAGGTTGAGTTTGTGTATATCGGCTAAACTTACGTTTAACAGAATGTGATGCCGTGACTGCTTACACTTTACGTGTTTGTCATCGCTTACTTTTTGGCGTTATATGATGGATAATGCCGGGATACAAGAGACCCGACTCTTTTAATCTTTCAAGGAGCAAAGAATGCTGATTCTGACTCGTCGAGTTGGTGAGACCCTCATGATTGGGGATGAGGTCACCGTGACAGTTTTAGGGGTAAAGGGTAACCAGGTACGTATTGGTGTTAACGCTCCTAAAGAAGTATCTGTCCACCGTGAAGAGATCTACCAGCGTATCCAGGCTGAAAAATCCCAGCAGTCCAGTTACTGATATTGTCGCGTCTCGCTGTCGGGCGAGACGCAACCCCTCCTGTTATTTTTCCTGCTTAAAGTTACCGTTCGATTTCAATCGCTCTGTTTTTAACCACTCTCGCCAGCTTATCTCGTCCAAACCACACGCTTCTCTTCATAGATTTCTGTGAGGATGCCTGCAAAATCCGCTTATAAAACACTCTCTTTGCGGCATTTACATGCGAATTGCGTGTGATTTGTGCAAACGATAAAAGCTTTTGGAAAATTGTTTGACTTATAAGTCCCAGAAAGTAATATATGCGCCACGCAGCGACGAGAAGCTCTTAACGAGTGGCTCGAAGCACTCGAAAGAGGCGTTGTGTGGTGAGGTGGCCGAGAGGCTGAAGGCGCTCCCCTGCTAAGGGAGTATGCGGTCAAAAGCTGCATCCGGGGTTCGAATCCCCGCCTCACCGCCATTTTGCATCCGTAGCTCAGCTGGATA
>NZ_JALW01000092.1:0-4793 GCF_000710795.1 Enterobacter sp. T1-1
GTCGCGCGATTGGCGCGGCGGGGATGCGTCGCGTGGCGCTGCTGGGAACGCGCTATACCATGGAGCAGGATTTTTACCGTGGCCGGTTGAGCAGTGAGTTTGGTATCGAAAGCCTGATCCCGGATGACACCGACCGGGCGCGCATTAATCAGATTATTTTTGATGAGCTTTGCCTCGGCACCTTCAGTGAATCTTCCCGGGCGTATTACGTCAGCGTGATTGAACAACTTGCCCGGCAGGGGGTTGAAGGGGTGATCTTCGGCTGTACTGAGATCGGCCTGCTGGTACCGGCTGAGCGAAGCCCGATCCCGGTATTCGACACTGCCGCCATTCACGCTGCCGATGCGGTGGAGTTTATGCTGTCATAACGGATTTTGCAGAGCAGGTAAGCGAAGCGCCAGCTGACGCGCATGCTCAATCAAATGCCCGGTAAAGGCATCTACCAGTGCCGACGCCGGGCGATGCAGGGGGCGGATCAGGCTGACGGTAAACGGGACGGAGAGGCTAAACGGGCGAATCACAATCTCGCTCCCGGCGTAGTCCAGCGCTGTAAGCGGGTTAACCACGGCTACGCCTACCCCGGCACGTACCATCGCGCATATTGAGGCCGCGCTGTGCGTTTCCACCACCATCCGGCGTTTTACCTGATGTTCGGCAAACAGCGTGTCCAGCAGCTGTCGATAGCTGTCGGTCTGCGACAGGCTAATGTAATTTTCCCCGTGGAAATCAGCGGGGGTCAGCATTGCTTTACTGGCAAGCCGGTGCCCGGCAGGAAGCACGCAAACCTCATCCAGCGTGAGCAGTTCCGTGCGCTCCGTACCTGCAGGGGTGGTGAGGGTTTCGGTTAACCCCAGGTCGTGACGCTGCGCTGAAAGCCACTCTTCCAGCAGCGGAGATTCCTGCGGCACGATAGTGAGACTGACCTCCGGATAGCGGGCCAGAAAAGGCTGCAGCAGCGTCGGTAAAAAGGATTGTGAAAAGACGGGCAGGCAGACAATCGACAGTTCGCCCTGACGAAACTCGCGCAGGCTTTCCGCCGCACTGACAATTCTGTCCAGCCCATACCACGAGCGCTGCACTTCCTCGAACAGACGCAGCCCTTGTACCGTTGGGTGCAGCCGGCCCCGGGTGCGTTCAAACAGTTTCAGTCCCAGAACTTTCTCGAACCGTGCCAGCTCGCGGCTTACCGTAGGCTGCGAGGTGTGCAGCATCTGCGCGGCTTCGGTGAGGTTGCCGGCGGTCATCACGGCGTGAAAAATCTCAATATGGCGTAGGTTGGCGGCGGGCATAGGGCACCTGGAAGCGAAGGACTGTCCATATCATTTTTGCATAGACTCGCGATAAAACGATATTTTTTATTCTCTTTCTGCTGTGGCGTAATCATAAAAAAGATGACCACCCGGAGAAGACCATGCCACGCCCGCTTAACCAGACTGACACCGATTTAAATGCCGACAACCTGCTGCGCCTGCCTGCCGAGTTTGGCTGCCCGGTATGGGTCTACGATGCGCAAATCGTTCGCGAGAAGATTGCTGCGCTGCATCAGTTTGACGTGGTGCGTTTTGCCCAGAAGGCGTGCTCCAATATCCATATCCTGCGCCTGATGCGCGAGCAGGGCGTGAAGGTTGACTCCGTGTCGCTGGGTGAAATCGAGCGCGCGCTGGCGGCTGGTTACGATCCAAAAACCGATCCTGACGCAATTGTCTTTACTGCGGATCTGATCGACGACGCGACGCTTGCCCGCGTGCATGAACTGCAGATCCCGGTTAATGCCGGGTCTGTGGATATGCTGGAACAGCTTGGACAGGTTTCTCCCGGCCACCGCGTCTGGCTACGTGTGAACCCCGGTTTTGGCCATGGTCACAGCCAGAAAACCAACACTGGCGGTGAAAACAGTAAACACGGCATCTGGTATGCCGATATGCCCGCCGCCCTTGAGGTATTACAGCGTTACAACCTGAAGCTGGTGGGCATTCATATGCACATTGGTTCGGGCGTGGATTACGGTCACCTGGAACAGGTGTGCGGCGCGATGGTGCGTCAGGTTATCGACTTTGGGCAGGATCTGGAGGCGATCTCCGCCGGTGGTGGCCTCTCGATTCCTTATCGTGAAGGGGAAGAGGCGATCGATACCGATCACTATTACGGCCTGTGGAGCGCTGCACGCGACAAAGTTGCCGCGCATGTGGGGCATCCGGTGAAGCTCGAAATTGAACCGGGTCGTTTCCTGGTGGCGGAATCTGGCGTGCTGGTTGCTCAGGTGCGTAGCGTGAAAGAGATGGGATCGCGCCACTTCGTACTGATTGATGCGGGCTTTAATGACCTGATGCGTCCGTCCATGTATGGCAGCTACCACCATATTTCAGCGCTCGCCGCCGATGGCCGCGATTTAACCGACGCCCCACGTATTGATACGGTTGTCGCAGGCCCGCTGTGTGAATCGGGCGATGTCTTTACCCAGCAGGAAGGGGGTAAAGTTGAAACTCGCGCGCTGCCGGAGGTGAAACCCGGGGATTATCTGGTGCTGCACGATACCGGCGCTTATGGGGCGTCGATGTCTTCTAACTACAATAGCCGCCCGCTGCTGCCGGAAGTGCTGTTTGATAACGGCAAGGCGCGGCTGATCCGTCGCCGCCAGACCATTCAGGAGCTGCTGGCGCTGGAACTCGTCTGAGTAAAATATGGCCCCGTGGTTACCGAGTCGCGTAGTACCAGCGTACCGGTAAACGGCGGGATCGCTTCTACCGGCTGGTTTTTTGCCAGCCGGATCGCCTGGTCGATGGCCGTGACAATCATATTATCTATCGGCAGATAGACCGATGAGAGCGCAGGCTCCAGCCATTTTGCGCTGGGCGCATCGTCAAAGCCAAACAGTGAAATATCCTGCGGGATCTTCAGCCCTGCCTGGTGCAAGGCTTTGGAGGCTCCCAGCGCCATATCATCGTTACAGGCAAACAGGGCGCTAAACGGCACACCGTCAGCAATCAACTCCCTGCATAGTTCATACCCCCGCGTCATGCCCGCATCGCCGTACTTAATCCGCCGCTCATCCAGACGAATGCCGTGCTTTTCCAGCGCCTTACGGTAGCCCATCAGGCGGGCTTTACCGGTAGGGGTGTGGATAGGGACGGTAATACAGGCGATCTCCCGGTGGCCCTGGTTTATCAGGTAATCCACGGCCTTAAAGGCGGCATCCTGCTGTTCGAAGAAGACGCAGCGATCGGGAGCCTGGCTGACTTCCCGGTTGATGACCACCAGCGGGGTTTGCACGGAGTGGATCAACTTCATGATCGCTTTTTCGCTCATGTACCGCGTGTAGAGCACAATGGCGTCACACTTGCGATCGGCCAGCATCTGTACCGCCTGTTCTTCCTGTTCCGGCGCGTCATGACCATCGGTGACGATCAGCTGCTTCCCGTGCGTTTCGGTCTGCCGGGAGGCCTGCTGAAGGAGGCGGCCAAAGTAAAAGCCATCGAAGGTCGAGACCACCAGACCAATGCTGTTGCTGGTCTGGTTAGCCAGCGAACGCGCGAGAAAATTCGGGCGATACCCCAGCTCTTCCATTGCCGCGAACACCTGCTGACGCGTGCTCTCTTTGACCTGACCTGTGCCGTTCAGCACGCGCGATACCGTGGCTTTTGATACACCTGCGCGCAGTGAGACATCCAGCATTGTTGCCATTAGACATTCCTGATTCCACGTAACGATCTGCAGTTTAACACAGACCATCCGGCGCATAAGCGACGCGGGAAGGGCAAAACGCCCATCACGATCACGCTTTTCAGTAACGATCCAACATAACCGAAGAAATTGCTGCAATTGGTATACCAAATTGGTCATAAATGACGATCTGGAATACCTATGGTGGTGTTGAGAGCTTAATCACAGAACCATTACCCTCATAAAGCTATTTTTGGTATGCCAATAGTATCCGGCTGTACACCTTATTCAATAAAAGCCCTTTTACTGAGGTAATACCCTATGGCATTGCAGGAAAAACTGATCGACGCTCTGGGCAGTTTCGCCACTAAATTCAACAGTTATCGCTATATCATGGCGATCAAGTCAGCCTTCATTACCTTAATGCCGGTCATCATCGTTGGGGCGTTCTCTGTGCTGATCTCCAATATGGTGCTGGATCCGAAAAACGGCCTGGCGAGCTTCTCGTCGCTGTCGTTCCTCGCCGCGCTAAAGCCGATCACCAGTGCGCTGAATTACGCCACGCTGAACTTCCTCAACATTGGCGCGGTATTCCTGATTGGCATTGAGCTGGGGCGCATCAACGGTATCAAATCCCTTTTCCCGGGGCTGCTGGCGGTGATCTGCTTTATTTGCGTGACGCCCACCACCGTGGAGATGCTGGTGGATGGCGAAATGCACGTGGTGAAAGACGTGCTGCTGCGCCAGTTCTCAGATACCCGCAGCCTGTTCCTCGGCATGTTTATCGCCATTCTGTCCGTTGAAATCTACTGCTGGCTGGAGAACCGCCCGGGGCTGAAGATCCGAATGCCGGACACCGTGCCGCCTAACGTGGCCGCGTCGTTCTCCGCGCTGATCCCGGCGATTATTACCACCACTGCCATTGCCACGCTGGGGTTTGTGTTTCATCAGATCACCGGGATGTATCTCTACGACGCGGTGTATCAGGTGGTGCAACAGCCGCTGGAGCGGGTGGTGCAAAGTCTGCCTGGGATCCTGCTGCTGATGTTCGTTGCACAGCTTTTCTGGGTGATTGGTATCCACGGCAACCAGATGATCAAGCCGATCCGCGAGCCGCTGCTGCTGGGGGCGAT
>NZ_JALW01000093.1:0-593 GCF_000710795.1 Enterobacter sp. T1-1
TAGTTGTAATCCCGTACGCTGACCATGCCCGGCACCACCTTATACCGGGTGCGCACGTCCCACACTGACTCCTGTGCCCCGTCATACAGCCCGGACGGCTCGCGGTACGGCAGGCGTACGTCAAACCGGTAGTGCAGCTGGCTGTCGGCAAAAATATAAATATCCAGCCCGCGCGCCTCGTCCATTTCCGTGCGCCAGAAAATCCCCACCTCTGACAGTATGCGCTGAATAAATTCGAGGTCCGTCTCCCGCCACTGGGTAATCAGCTCCCGCACCGGGTACACACGCTCCAGACGGAAATCGAAATCTGCGCCTTCAAATCCATGCTGGCGCAGTACCTGCTCCACCACCTCCGGCACCGGCTGGTGCTGGAAAATGCGGCACTGGCGGGTGCGGCTGAGCAGCGCCAGACGGGAACTGAGCGCCACCTGGTAATGAGACTGGTCAGCGGTGGTGGAAATCCACTCCAGGCGGGTGATGATGCCGTGCACCGCCTTGCCGCTGCGCATACGCAGGGTGGCGTGTTTCATCAGCACCTGTTCCGGGGCGAGATTGTTCTGCGGGGTGGTGAAATCGATGGTCCAGCGAAAGGG
>NZ_JALW01000094.1:0-623 GCF_000710795.1 Enterobacter sp. T1-1
ACACCGACGACGGGATAACCGTGAAATCGATACGGTGAATGGTCTCCCCTTCGCCGCTGGCATAGCGGTTCTCTTCCAGATGATACCCGGCCGCCGTCACCAGATAGTCACCGTTATCGCTGAAGAACGGTGCGTTGGTCAGGGTGAAGGTGTGGCCCGGCGCAATTCCCGCTGCCGTGGCCGTGGCCTGAATCTGCTGATGCTCCACCTGCCAGCGCTCCTGGCGAATGCGGGCGTAGAACTCCGCATGCCCGGTCTCCACAAAGCGCCCAGGCCAGTCGTACACGTCAATGCTGCCCGGTTTCGGCGAGGCCGGGTTCTGCTGCGCCTGGAACAGCCACGCGTTCGGCTTGCGGAAGTCGTAGTCGTCGAGGCTGTAAATGCCCGGCGTCACGCTGTCCTCCAGCGCCCACTGGCTGATGCCCTCTTCGTCTGTGCTGCCGCCGGACGGCGTCTGGTGATAGGGGATGACCTCGTAACCGCTGAACGGCTGATGCTGCGTGGCGGCATCGGTGAGCACCAGGGTGTGTTTGTCGGCCTCGTGGCTGAAGTAATACGCTATTCCCTCCAGCTCCATCAGGCGGCTGATGAAGTCCAGGCTCGACTCCTGATACTGGACACAG
>NZ_JALW01000095.1:0-15483 GCF_000710795.1 Enterobacter sp. T1-1
GGGGTGCGGCCTGATGCCCTCACCCCGGCCCTCTCCCACGGGGAGAGGGAGCAACCACTAAAAACGGCAATCTAAGATTGCCGTTTTGCTTTTACCTAGCCCTTCATCCACGCCCGGATCCCGTCCAGGAACATCTGCGTCGCCATCATCACCAGAATCAGCCCCATCAAGCGTTCCAGCGCATTGACCCCTTTTTCGCCCAGCAGGCGCAGGAACAGCGACGATTGCAGCAGAATGATGAACGTTCCGCCCCAGGCAATCAGCAAAGCAATCACCAGATGGCTCATCTGGTTGGGATACTGATGCGACAGCAGCATCAATGTGGCCAGAATGGTCGGCCCGGCGACCAGCGGGATCGCCAGCGGTACGATAAACGGCTCTTCACCCGCAGGCAGTCCGCTGCTGCTGCCTTCCGCGCTCGGGAAAATCATCTTAATGGCAATCAGGAACAGAATAATTCCGCCGGAAATGGAAACCGTTTCGGCACGCAGATTCAGGAAGGCGAGAATTTTTTCGCCGGCAAACAGGAAGATAAACATCACCAGCAGGGCGATAAGCAGCTCGCGGATCATGATCGCCCGGCGGCGCTTGGGTTCGGTGTGCTTCAGCACCGACATGAAAATCGGCAGGTTTCCCAGTGGATCCATTATCAGGATCAATAAAACCGCCGCAGAAATGATTTCACTCATGTAAATTAGCCCTGAATTTCTCTATGGTTATTAGGATGATTAGCTCTTTTTCTGATTGCCGGGCAATCATCGATTAATTTCGCTTGCGACTTTGGCAGCATTTTGTAATGTGAAGCATATCCCAGTTCAATACTGGCTTGCACAAACAGCACACACCCTCTGCAGGAAACAAATGCTATGAAAAACGTTGGTTTTATCGGCTGGCGCGGTATGGTCGGCTCTGTACTCATGCAACGCATGGTTGAAGAGCGCGATTTCGACGCTATCCGCCCGGTCTTCTTCTCCACTTCCCAGCTCGGCCAGGCTGCACCGTCCTTTGGTGGTACCACAGGGACGTTGCAGGATGCTTACGATCTGGAAGCGCTGAAGGCACTCGACATTATTGTGACCTGCCAGGGCGGCGATTATACCAACGAAATCTATCCAAAGCTGCGTGAAAGCGGCTGGCAGGGCTACTGGATTGACGCGGCCTCTTCGCTGCGTATGAAAGACGATGCCATCATCATCCTCGACCCGGTGAACCAGGGCGTGATCACCGACGGCCTGAACAACGGCGTGAAAACCTTTGTCGGCGGTAACTGCACCGTCAGCCTGATGCTGATGTCCCTCGGTGGCCTGTTCGCGCAGGACCTGGTTGAGTGGGTCTCCGTGGCGACCTACCAGGCCGCATCCGGCGGCGGTGCGCGTCACATGCGTGAACTGCTGACCCAGATGGGCCAGCTGCACCAGAGCGTTGCGACCGAGCTGGCAAATCCGGCGTCCGCGATCCTCGATATCGAGCGTAAGGTCACCGAGCTGACCCGCAGCGGCGAACTGCCGGTAGATAACTTTGGCGTACCGCTGGCCGGTGGCCTGATCCCATGGATCGACAAACAGCTGGATAACGGCCAGACCCGTGAAGAGTGGAAGGGTCAGGCGGAGACCAACAAAATCCTCGCTACCGCGAACACCATTCCGGTTGACGGTCTGTGCGTGCGTATCGGCGCGCTGCGCTGCCACAGCCAGGCCTTCACCATTAAACTGAAAAAAGATGTGTCTATTCCGACCGTGGAAGAGTTGCTTGCCGCACACAACCCGTGGGCGAAAGTGGTGCCAAACGATCGCGATATCACCATGCGCGAACTGACGCCTGCGGCCGTCACCGGCACGCTGACCACGCCGGTTGGCCGTCTGCGCAAGCTGAACATGGGGCCAGAGTACCTCTCCGCGTTCACCGTGGGTGACCAGCTGCTGTGGGGTGCCGCAGAGCCGCTGCGCCGCATGCTGCGCCAGCTGGCGTAATAATTTGTTAACTACCGGGGGTGATTTTCACCCCCTTTTTTTGCGTACTACATGGAGTAAAACGCAGATGTCTTATTTTTTATCAGGAGGAACCTCGTCGTTGGCTATGCTTTAAGGAAGATTTATTTCTCACCTGAGGGTAGGGCGGGGCAGAGAGGATGAGCTGCACCGTTTAGGTCACATTAAAAGTCGTCCCGGAGCGAATAAAAAGGGCGACATAAAAAAACAGGATGAATACCATGTCCGATCGTATTTCGAGAGACGTGATTAATGCGCTTATTGCGGGTCATTTTGCCGACCCCTTTTCTGTGCTAGGGATGCACCGTACAGAGGCCGGGCTGGAAGTTCGCGCGCTGTTACCGGATGCCACAGAAGTGTGGGTCATCGAACCCAAAACCGGCCGCAAGGTGGGTAATCTGGAATGCCTCGACTCACGTGGCTTCTTCTCGGGCGTCATGCCCCGTCGTAAAAATCCCTTTCGTTATCAGCTTGCCGTCATCTGGCACGGTCAGCAAAACCTGATTGACGATCCCTATAGCTTTGGCCCGCTCTTAAAAGAGATGGATGCCTGGCTGCTGTCCGAAGGTACCCATCTGCGGCCTTATGAAACGCTGGGTGCCCATGCGGATACCATGGATGGTATTACCGGCACGCGGTTTGCCGTGTGGGCGCCAAACGCCCAGCGCGTCTCCGTCGTCGGGCAGTTCAACTACTGGGACGGTCGTCGTCACCCCATGCGCCTGCGTCGGGAAACCGGCATCTGGGAGCTGTTCATCCCCGGCGCGCATAACGGTCAGCTCTATAAGTTTGAGATGATCGATGCCAACGGCAAGCTGCGCATTAAGGCTGACCCGTACGCCTTTGAAGCGGAGCTGCGCCCGAATACTGCCTCGCTTATTTGCGGCCTGCCGGAGAAGGTGGTCCAGACGGAAGAGCGCAAGCAGGCTAACCGCTTCGACGCGCCAATCTCCGTTTATGAGGTGCATCTCGGCTCCTGGCGTCGCCACACCGATGACAATTTCTGGCTGAGCTATCGTGAGCTGGCTGACCAGCTGGTACCGTACGCCAAATGGATGGGCTTTACCCATCTGGAGCTGCTGCCGGTTAACGAGCACCCGTTCGACGGAAGCTGGGGCTATCAGCCCACCGGGTTATACGCACCGACGCGCCGCTTTGGCACGCGCGACGACTTCCGCTATTTCGTTGATGCCGCACACGCCGCCGGGCTAAACGTCATTCTTGACTGGGTGCCGGGCCACTTCCCGTCGGATGATTTTGCGCTGGCCGAGTTCGACGGCACAAAACTGTACGAGCACAGCGACCCGCGCGAAGGCTATCACCAGGACTGGAATACGCTGATCTACAACTACGGTCGTCGTGAAGTCGCGAACTACCTGGTCGGGAACGCGCTTTACTGGATCGAGCGTTTCGGCATTGATGCCCTGCGCGTGGATGCGGTGGCGTCGATGATCTATCGCGACTATAGCCGCAAAGAGGGCGAGTGGATCCCGAACGAGTATGGCGGTCGCGAGAACCTGGAAGCGATTGAGTTTCTGCGCAACACCAACCGCATTATTGGCGAGCAGGTCGAGGGCGCGGTGACGATGGCGGAAGAGTCCACCGACTTCCCGGGCGTTTCCCGTCCGCCGTCAATGGGTGGCCTGGGCTTCTGGTACAAGTGGAACCTGGGCTGGATGCACGACACGCTCGACTACATGAAGCTCGACCCGGTTTATCGCCAGTATCATCACGATAAGCTTACCTTCGGGCTGCTCTACAACTACACCGAAAACTTCATGCTGCCGCTGTCGCACGATGAAGTGGTGCACGGTAAAAAATCCATTCTCGACCGCATGCCGGGCGACGCGTGGCAGAAGTTTGCCAACCTGCGCGCCTACTACGGCTGGATGTTCGCCTTCCCTGGCAAAAAACTGCTGTTTATGGGCAACGAGTTCGCCCAGGGGCGGGAGTGGAACCACGATACCAGCCTCGACTGGCATCTGCTGGAGGGCGCTGACAACTGGCACCACGGCGTGCAGCGGCTGGTCCGCGATCTGAACCTGACCTACCGCCACCATAAAGCACTGCACGAGCTGGACTTCGATCCGTACGGTTTTGAGTGGCTGGTGGTGGACGACCATGAGCGCTCGGTATTTGTCTTTGTGCGCCGGGATAAAGCGGGCAACGAGATTATCGTTGCCAGTAATTTTACGCCGGTTCCACGTCATCATTACCGCTTTGGCATTAATCAGGCCGGTAAATGGCGCGAAATCCTCAACACCGATTCCATGCATTACCACGGCAGTAACGCCGGTAACGGCGGACTGGTCCAGAGTGATGCCATCGAAAGCCACGGGCGCCCCAACTCCCTGAGCCTGACGCTGCCGCCGCTCGGTACCATCTGGCTGGTGCGGGAGGGCGAATGACGCAGCTTACGGCAGGTAAACCCGAACCGCTCGGGGCGAGCTTTGACGGAAAGGGTGTGAATTTCACCCTCTTTTCTGCTCACGCGGAGCGGGTCGAACTCTGTGTGTTTGATGGGGAAGGTAACGAACATCGTTACGATTTACCGGCGCGCACCGGGGATACCTGGCACGGTTACCTGGCCGGTGGGCGGCCAGGGATGCATTACGGTTTTCGCGTTCACGGTCCCTGGGCGCCTGCTCAGGGGCACTGGTTTAACCCGGCAAAGCTGCTGATTGACCCCTGCGCCCACCGCGTGGAAGGCGAGTTTAAAGACGACCCGATTTTCCACGTCGGCTACGGGGAACCAGACCACCGCGACAGCGCCCACGTGGCCCCAAAAAGCGTGGTGGTGGGCGATCGCTACGACTGGGAAGACGATGCCCCGCCGGGCACGCCGTGGGGCAACACCGTGATTTACGAGGCCCATGTAAAAGGGCTGACCTATCTCCATCCGTCTATTCCCAAAGAGATGCGCGGCACCTATAAGGCGCTCGGCCATCCGACCATGATCGCCTATCTGAAACATCTCGGGATCACCGCGCTGGAGTTGTTGCCCATCGCCCATTTCGCCAGCGAGCCTCGCCTGCAGCGACTGGGCCTGAGCAACTACTGGGGCTACAACCCGCTGGCGATGTTTGCGCTCGACCCCCGCTACGCCGTCCACCCGGACAAGGCGCGGGACGAGTTTCGTGATGCGGTGAAAGCGCTTCATGCGGCCGGTATCGAAGTGATTCTGGACGTGGTGCTGAACCACAGCGCGGAAAGCGATCTCGACGGTCCGACGCTCTCCATGCGCGGAATTGATAACCGTAGCTATTATTGGATCAGAGAGGATGGTGATTACCACAACTGGACCGGTTGCGGTAACACGCTCAACCTCAGCCATCCGGCGGTGACGCATTTTGCGTATGAATGCCTGAAATATTGGGTGGAAACGTTCCACGTCGACGGTTTTCGTTTTGACCTGGCGCCGGTGATGGGGCGCACGCCGGGGTTCAGCCAGCAGGCGCCGCTGTTTGAGGCGATCAAAAACTGCCCGGTGCTCTCGCGGGTGAAACTGATTGCCGAGCCGTGGGACATTGGTGAAGGCGGCTACCAGGTGGGGAACTTCCCGCCGCTGTTTGCCGAATGGAACGACCACTATCGTGATGCCGTACGCCGCTTCTGGCTGGAGAGAAGCCTGTCGCTGGGGGAGTTCGCCGGACGCTTTGCCGCTTCCAGCGATCTGTTTAAACGTGATGGCAAACGACCGTCTGCTACCGTCAACCTGGTGACCGCGCATGATGGTTTTACGCTCCGGGACTGCGTTTGTTTCAATCAGAAACACAATGAGGCAAATGGCGAGGAGAATCGCGATGGCACTAACAATAACCATAGCTTTAATCATGGTATAGAAGGGTTAGGCGGAAGTCTGGATGTTATTGAGCGGCGACGCGCCAGCGTGCATGCGCTGCTGACGACGCTTTTGTTGTCGCAGGGCACGCCGATGCTGCTGGCAGGGGATGAACATGGCCACAGCCAGCACGGTAACAACAACGCCTATTGCCAGGACAACACCTTAACCTGGCTCGACTGGGGAGAAGCGAACAGCGGCCTGATCCACTTTACCGCGGCGCTGATCCACCTTCGTCAGCAGATCCCCGCGCTCACCGCCAACCGCTGGTGGGAGGAGGGCGACGGCAACGTTCGCTGGCTGAATAAAGACGCGCAACCGTTAAGCGCGCAAGAGTGGCAACACGGCGTACCGCGCCTGCAGATCCTGCTTTCGGATCGCTGGCTGGTTACGCTGAACGCGACGGATGACGTCGCTGAGATTGTTTTACCTGACGGGGAATGGCGCGCCGTTCCCCCCTTTGCCGGAGCGGATAATCCGGTAGTAATGGCTGTCTGGCACGGGCCTGCGCACGGAGTGTGCGTATTCCAAGATGATAAAAAAGGAGTTAGTCATGGTTAGATTAGAGAAGAACGATCCCTTAATGTTGGCACGCCAGCTCCCCTTAAAAACGGTTGCCCTGATCCTCGCTGGCGGGCGCGGAACCCGTCTTAAAGATTTGACCATCAAGCGCGCCAAGCCGGCTGTTCACTTTGGTGGTAAGTTCCGAATTATCGATTTTGCACTGTCCAACTGCCTGAACTCAGGTATTCGCCGCATTGGCGTCATTACGCAGTATCAGTCGCACACCCTGGTGCAGCATATTCAGCGCGGCTGGTCATTCTTCAGCGAAGAGATGAATGAGTTTGTCGATCTCCTGCCTGCCCAGCAGCGTGTTCACGGTGAAAACTGGTACCGCGGCACCGCTGATGCGGTGACCCAGAACCTCGATATCATTCGCCGCTACAACGCGGAGTACATTGTGATCCTCGCCGGGGATCACATCTACAAGCAAGACTACTCCCACATGCTCATCGACCACGTCGAGAAAGGGGCGCGCTGCACCGTGGCGTGTCTGCCGGTGCCCGTTGCCGAGGCGACGGCGTTTGGCGTGATGCACGTGGACGCGGACGATAAAATTATCGACTTCGTTGAAAAACCGGCCAACCCACCAACCATGCCGGGAGATGACACCAAATCGCTCGCCAGCATGGGGATCTATGTCTTTGATGCAGATTACCTTTATGAGCTGCTGGAAGAAGACGACAAAGACGAACACTCCAGCCACGACTTCGGTAAAGACATCATTCCGAAAATTACCAAAGCTGGCATGGCCTATGCACATCCTTTCCCGCTGTCCTGCGTGCAGTCAGATCCGAATGCGGAACCTTACTGGCGCGATGTGGGAACCCTGGAAGCGTACTGGAAAGCCAACCTCGATCTGGCCTCCGTCACGCCTGAGCTGGATATGTACGACCAGAACTGGCCGATCCGTACCCATATGGAATCCCTGCCGCCAGCGAAATTCGTTCAGGACCGCTCCGGCAGCCACGGCATGACGCTGAACTCGCTGGTCTCTGGTGGGTGCATTATCTCCGGCTCGGTGGTGGTGCAGTCGGTGCTGTTCCCGCGCGTGCGTATAAACTCATTCTGTAATATCGATTCGGCGGTGCTGCTGCCGGATGTCTGGGTCGGGCGTTCGTGTCGTCTGCGTCGCTGCGTGATCGACCGTGCCTGCGTCATTCCTGAAGGAATGGTGATTGGTGAAAACGCGGAAGAAGATGCACGTCGCTTCTACCGTTCTGAAGAGGGGATCGTGTTAGTCACACGGGAAATGTTGCGGAAGCTGCAGATCAAACAGGAGCGATGATGCAGGTTTTACACGTATGTTCTGAGATGTTCCCGTTGTTAAAAACGGGCGGCCTGGCGGATGTTCTTGGTGCATTACCCGCGGCGCAGATCGCCGGCGGAGTCGATACCCGAGTTCTGCTGCCTGCCTTCCCGGATATCCGGCGCGGCATTCCCGATGCAAAGGTGGTGACGCGCCGTGACACCTTCGCCGGACGCATTACCCTGCTGTATGGACATTACAATGGCGTGGGCATCTACCTGATCGACGCGCCGCACTTATATGACCGACCAGGTAGCCCGTATCACGATACGAACCTGTTTGCCTATACCGACAACGTGCTGCGTTTTGCGCTGCTCGGCTGGGTTGGGGCTGAAATGGCGGTAGGGCTGGATCCGTTCTGGCGCCCGGACATTGTGCACGCACACGACTGGCACGCGGGGCTCGCTCCGGCATATCTGGCGGCGCGCGGCCATCCGGCGAAATCGGTCTTTACGGTGCATAACCTGGCGTATCAGGGCATGTACTACGCCCATCACATGAATGACATCGATCTGCCATGGTCGTTCTATAACATGCACGGGCTGGAGTTTAACGGGCAGATCTCGTTCCTGAAGGCCGGGCTTTACTATGCCGACCACATCACGGCCGTGAGCCCGACCTACGCCCGTGAAATTACGCAGCCGGAGTTCGGCTACGGCCTGGAAGGGTTGCTCCGTCAGCGCCATCGTGAAGGGCGTTTGTCGGGGATCCTTAACGGTGTCGATGAACAGATCTGGAACCCGGAGACCGACCTGCTGCTCGCGGCCCGCTATGGCCGTGATTCCGTGGAAGACAAAGCGGAAAACAAACGCCAGTTACAAATTGCGATGGGGCTGAAGGTCAACGACAAAGTGCCGCTGTTTGCGGTGGTGAGCCGTCTGACCAGCCAGAAAGGGCTGGACCTGGTGCTGGAGGCCCTGCCGGGTCTGCTGGAGCAGGGCGGACAGCTGGCGCTGCTCGGCGCGGGCGACCCGGTATTGCAGGAAGGATTCCTGGCGGCAGCGGCGGAACACCCGGGGCAGGTGGGCGTGCAGATTGGCTATCACGAAGCGTTCTCGCACCGGATCATGGGCGGCGCGGACGTCATTCTGGTGCCGAGCCGTTTCGAACCTTGCGGCCTGACGCAGCTCTACGGCCTGAAGTACGGCACCCTGCCGCTGGTGCGACGCACGGGCGGGCTGGCGGATACGGTATCTGACAGCTCACTGGAAAACCTGGCGGACGGTATCGCCAGCGGGTTTGCCTTTGAGGACAGTAATGCCTGGTCGCTGCTTCGGGCGATTCGGCGTGCTTTCGTCTTGTGGTCCCGTCCGTCGCTGTGGCGTTACGTTCAACGTCAGGCGATGTCCATGGACTTTAGCTGGCACGTTGCGGCGCAGTCATACCGCGATCTCTATCAACGCTTGATGTAACGAGGCGAAGTTACTGATATGAACGCTCCTTTTAGCTACTCTTCCCCCACGCTCAGCGTTGAGGCGTTGAAGCACTCTATCGCCTATAAGCTGATGTTTACCATCGGGAAAGATCCGGTCATCGCCAACAAACACGAGTGGCTCAACGCCACCCTGTTTGCGGTGCGTGACCGCATGGTTGAACGCTGGCTGCGCTCCAACCGCGCCCAGCTGTCGCAGGAAACGCGTCAGGTTTACTACCTGTCGATGGAATTTTTGATTGGCCGTACCCTCTCTAACGCGCTGTTATCGCTCGGTATTTACGATGACGTTAAAACCGCGCTGGAAGAGATGGGGCTGGACCTGGAAGAGCTGATTGACGAAGAGAACGACCCGGGGCTCGGTAACGGTGGCCTGGGGCGACTTGCCGCCTGCTTCCTCGACTCGCTGGCGACGCTGGCCCTGCCGGGGCGTGGCTATGGCATTCGCTACGACTACGGGATGTTCAAGCAGAACATCGTGGACGGACGTCAGAAAGAGTCCCCGGACTACTGGCTGGAATACGGTAACCCGTGGGAGTTTAAACGACACAATACGCGCTATAAGGTGCGGTTTGGCGGACGTATTCAGCAGGAAGGGAAAAAGTCCCGCTGGGTGGAAACCGAAGAGATCCTTGCCGTCGCCTATGACCAGATTGTCCCGGGCTACGACACCGATGCGACCAATACGCTGCGTCTGTGGAATGCGCAGGCCAGTAGCGAGATTAACTTGGGTAAATTTAACCAGGGCGACTACTTCGCGGCGGTGGAAGATAAAAACCACTCCGAGAACGTCTCCCGCGTGCTCTACCCGGACGACTCGACCTATTCCGGGCGCGAGCTGCGCCTGCGTCAGGAGTATTTCCTCGTCTCCGCGACGATTCAGGATATCCTCAGCCGTCACTATCAGCTGCACAAGACCTACGCCAATCTGGCGGAAAAAACCGCCATTCACCTCAACGATACCCATCCGGTGCTGTCGATCCCGGAGCTGATGCGTCTGCTTATCGACGAGCATAAGTTCAGCTGGGACGATGCGTTTGAGGTGACTTGTCAGGTCTTCTCTTACACTAACCACACGCTGATGAGCGAAGCGCTGGAAACCTGGCCGGTGGATATGCTCGGCAAAATTTTGCCGCGCCATCTGCAGATCATCTTTGAAATTAACGACTACTTCCTCAAGACGCTGCAGGAGCAGTATCCGAACGATACCGGCCTGCTGAGCCGCGCTTCTATCATTGATGAATCGAATGGTCGTCGCGTACGCATGGCCTGGCTGGCGGTGGTGATCAGCCACAAGGTGAACGGGGTTTCAGAGCTGCACTCGAACCTGATGGTGCAGTCGCTGTTTGCGGACTTTGCGAAGATCTTCCCGACGCGTTTCTGCAACGTGACCAATGGCGTCACGCCGCGTCGCTGGCTGGCGCTGGCAAACCAGCCGCTTTCTGAGGTGCTGGATGAGCACATTGGCCGCACCTGGCGAACCGATCTCAGCCAGCTGAGCGAGCTTGAACAGCACATTGATTTTCCGGCGGTGAACAAAGCCGTACGAGAAGCCAAGCTGCTGAACAAGAAACGTCTGTCAGTCTGGCTGGCGTTGCATCTGAACGTGGTGGCGAACCCGAAAGCGCTGTTCGACGTGCAGATCAAACGTATTCACGAGTACAAGCGCCAGCTGATGAACGTGCTGCATGTGATCACCCACTATAACCGCATCAAGGCCGATCCGACGGCGGAGTGGGTGCCGCGCGTGAAGATCTTTGCCGGTAAGGCGGCATCCGCTTACTACATGGCGAAGCACATCATTCACCTCATCAACGATGTGGCGAAGGTGGTCAACAACGATCCGGATATCGGCGACAAGCTGAAGGTGGTCTTTGTTCCTAACTACAGCGTCAGCCTGGCGCAGCTGATCATTCCGGCGGCCGATCTCTCTGAGCAGATCTCCACCGCCGGGACGGAAGCGTCCGGCACCAGTAACATGAAGTTTGCCCTTAACGGCGCGCTGACCATCGGCACGCTGGACGGGGCCAATGTCGAAATGCTGGAGCACGTGGGGGCGGAAAATATCTTTATCTTCGGGAATACCACGGAAGAGGTGGAGGCGCTGCGCAAGAAAGGCTACTCGCCGCGTGAGTATTACGAAGAGGATGAGGAGCTACGTCAGGTGCTGACGCAAATCGCCACCGGGGTGTTTAGCCCAGACGAGCCAGGGCGCTATCGGGACCTGGTGGATTCGCTGATTAACTTTGGCGACCACTATCAGGTGCTGGCGGATTACCGCAGCTACGTGGATTGTCAGGACAGGGTGGACGAGCTTTATCGTCAGCAGGAGAAGTGGACCTGCGTCGCGATGCATAACATCGCCAATATGGGGTATTTCTCGTCCGACAGGACCATTAAGGAGTATGCCGAGAATATCTGGCATATTGATCCGGTGCGGTTGTAAAAACAAAGCCCGGTGGCGCTGCGCTTACCGGGCCTACGGGATCGAGTAGGCCGGGTAAGGCGGAGCCGCCACCCGGCTTTTTTACATCACGACGCCAACGACAGCTCACGCTTCCCCGCATGCTGCAGCAACCACTGCGCCACACGCGACTGCTGTTCGGCATTCAGCCACATACCCTCTTTGGTACGACGCCAGATGGCATCATCCAGACGGCGAACCCACTCATGTTCCACCAGATAGCGCAGTTCGGCTTCGTACAGCTCGTGGCCAAAATGTTCGCCCAGGTCGGTAATCTCTTTCGCGTCACCCAGGATCAATTCCGTGTTGCTGCCGTAGGTACGGGCATAGTGGCGCGCCATGCCTTCCGTAATGAATGGATAGCGACGACGCAGCTTCGCGGCGTAATCATCGCGGTTGTCGCCGATATCACCGCCAGGCAGTACCGCGCCTTTGGTCCATGCCGGGCCAATGCCTTTGTAGTACGGCGCCAGTTTTTCCAGCGCGTGCTCGGCCAGCTTACGGTAGGTGGTGAGCTTGCCGCCAAACACGGAGAGCAGCGGTGCCTGACCGTCCACGTCGTGAATATCGAGCGTATAGTCACGGGTAATCGCCTGCGGTGAGTCAGATTCGTCATCGCACAGCGGACGCACGCCGGAGTAAGTCCAGACCACGTCATCACGGGACAGCTGTTTCTTGAAGTGCGCGTTATACACCTTCAGCAGGTAGTTCACTTCGCTCTCGTCGATCTCGACGTTTTTCGGATCGCCTTTGTACTCCACGTCGGTGGTGCCGATGATGGAGAATTCGTCCATCCACGGGATCACAAACACAATGCGCTTGTCTTCGTTCTGCAGAATGTAGGCCTGCTTCTGGGTGTGCACGCGTGGTACCACAATGTGGCTGCCTTTGATCAGGCGGATACCGTACGGAGATGGCAGATGCATCCCCTCGTCGAAGAACTGTTTCACCCATGGGCCGGTGGCGTTCACCAGACCGCGCGCTTTCCAGCTGAACTTCTCGCCGGTATCCACGTCTTCCGCTTCGACGATCCACAGGCCGTTTTCACGGCGCGCAGCGGTGGCGCGGGTGCGGGTTTTCACTTCGCCGCCTTTCTTCTCAACCATCTGTGCGTTAGCCAGCACCAGACGCGCATCGTCCACCCAGCAGTCGGAATATTCGAAACCGCGCACGATTTCAGGCTTAAGGACCGATTCTGAGCCAAAACGCAAACCGTTTGAACCCGGCAGGCTGGTGCGTTTACCCAGATGATCGTACATAAACAGACCGATTCGAATCATCCACGCCGGACGCAGATGCGGGCGATGGGGCAGGCGGAAGCGCATCGGGATGGCCAGGTGCGGTGCCATCTTCAGCAGCACTTCACGTTCGGCCAGCGCTTCACTGACCAGACGGAATTCATAGTGTTCCAGGTAGCGCAGGCCACCGTGAATCAGTTTGGAGCTGGCGGACGACGTCGCGCAGGCGAGGTCGTTAGCTTCCAGCATCAGTACGGATAATCCGCGTCCTGCGGCGTCTGCCGCAATACCGGCACCGTTGATGCCACCGCCTATCACAATCAGATCTTTGGTTTCCATAACACCCTCACGCACTTTCGTTAAAGCTCAGAAATGTTCGATATCGCTCATAATAGCAAAGGAACGCGCTTTTGGTAACATCAAAAAAACAATTTAGAGTGATATGGATAACATAATGGCGTTTACCCGCCGCCAGGACGTACACTACGGGGTAAAATAGTGCGACTAACTTTTCTCCCTCTCCCCGTGGGAGAGGGCTGGGGTGAGGGCATCAGAGCGCACCCAACCTGAACAACAGAAAGAGAACACCATGGATCAGTTTGAATGTATTAATGTAGAAGAAGCCCACCAGAAGATGCACCAGGGAACGGCGGTGCTGGTGGATATCCGCGATCCGCAGAGTTTTGCGATGGGCCACACCCCGGGTGCGTTCCACCTCACCAACGATACGCTGGGCGCGTTTATGCGCGATAACGACTTCGATACGCCGGTGATGGTGATGTGCTATCACGGCAACAGCAGCAAAGGTGCGGCGCAGTACCTTATTCAGCAGGGCTATGATGCGGTCTACAGCGTCGACGGCGGTTTCGATGCCTGGCATCGTCATTTCCCGGCAGAAGTGGAATACGCTTTTGAGCGCTGATCCCGCTATACTGTCCCCTTTTGTGTGGAAATAAGCGACCGCCGCCCATGTTGATGATCACCTCTTTTACCAATCCGCGCGTCGCCCAGGCGTTTGTCGACTATATGGCAACCCAGGGCATCATCCTGACCGTTCAGCAGCACACGAAAACCGATGTCTGGCTGGCGGATGAAAGCCAGGCCGATCGCGTGAATGCGGAGCTGGCCCGCTTTCTTGAGAATCCCGGCGACCCTCGCTATCTGGCCGCGAGCTGGCAGTCGGGGCAGACGGGGAGCGGACTGCACTATCGGCGCTTCCCCTTCCTTGCCACCATTCGCGAGCGCGCAGGTCCGTTTACGCTGCTACTGATGCGGCCTGCATTATCGTCTTCATCATTATGAACGTGGTGGGCGACCAGAGCGTGATGATCGCGCTTGCGTGGCCGTACGACCCGTCTCTCGATTTTGACGTCTGGCGCTATTTCACCCACGCGCTGATGCACTTCTCGGTGATGCATATTCTCTTTAACCTGCTGTGGTGGTGGTATCTCGGTGGCGCGGTGGAGAAGCGTCTGGGCAGCGGCAAGCTGATTGTTATCACCCTTATCAGCGCCCTGCTGAGCGGCTATGTGCAGCATAAATTCAGCGGCCCGTGGTTCGGTGGTTTATCCGGCGTGGTGTATGCCCTGATGGGCTATGTCTGGCTCAGAGGCGAGCGCGACCCCGAAAGTGGCATTTATCTGCAGCGCGGATTGATAACCTTTGCGTTAATATGGCTAATTGCCGGATGGTTTGATCTGTTTGGTATGTCTATCGCCAATGGTGCACACGTCACCGGGCTTGCCGTCGGGCTGGCAATGGCGTTTGCCGACACGCTCCATGCGCGAAAACGAACATAATTCCCAGGGATATTTCATGAAACAAACACAACGTCATGACGCCATTATCGAACTGGTAAAAAAACAGGGATACGTCAGCACCGAAGAGCTGGTGGAACAGTTTGCCGTCAGCCCACAAACCATCCGCCGCGACCTGAACGATCTTGCCGATCAAAACCGTATTTTGCGCCATCACGGCGGGGCGGCGCTGCCGTCCAGTTCGGTTAACACCTCGTGGCATGACCGCAAAGCCACGCAGACGGCAGAGAAAGAGCGCATTGCCCGTAAAGTGGCGAGCCAAATCCCCAACGGGGCGACGCTGTTTATTGATATCGGCACCACGCCTGAAGCGGTCGCCCATGCGCTGCTGGATCACGAAAACCTGCGCATCGTGACCAACAACCTGAACGTGGCCAATACCCTGATGCAGAAAGATGATTTCCGCATCATCCTCGCCGGGGGCGAACTGCGCAGCCGCGACGGCGGCATTATTGGTGAAGCGACGCTCGATTTTATCTCTCAGTTCCGTCTCGACTTCGGCATTCTGGGGATCAGCGGCATCGACAGCGACGGCTCACTGCTGGAGTTTGATTATCACGAGGTGCGCACCAAGCGCGCGATCATTGAAAACTCACGTCACGTGATGCTGGTGGTGGACCACTCTAAATTTGGCCGTAACGCGATGGTCAACATGGGCAGCATCAGCATGGTAAATGCGGTTTATACCGATGTGATGCCACCGGCGGGCGTGATGCAGGTGATTAAAGATAATAATGTGCAGTTAGAGTTATGTTGAGACGCCTTTCTCCCTCTCCCTGTGGGCTGAGGGATCCCCAGTAATATGGTCATGCCACCATGACCATATTACTGTA
>NZ_JALW01000096.1:0-4465 GCF_000710795.1 Enterobacter sp. T1-1
TGCTCACCCGGCCACGGTAAAAATCCTGCTCCATGGTATAGCGCGTTCCCAGCAGCGCCACGCGACGCATCCCCGCCGCGCCAATCGCGCGACCTGTTGCATCCGCAATATGCAAAAACGGCAGCGGGCAACGTGCTTCAATGTGCGAAGCGACTTTATGCATCGTGTTGGTACAGAGCAAAATCCCTTCGGCACCGGCACGCTGAAGCCCGAGTGCCGCCTGCGCCAGTATCTCTCCGGCTTTATCCCATTCACCGCTCGACTGGCACGCTTCAATCTCATGGAAATCCACGCTGTGCAGCAGCAAACTGGCAGAATGCAGTCCCCCGAGGCGCTGCTTCACCCCTTCATTAATTAATCGATAGTAGGGAATGGTTGATTCCCAGCTCATGCCACCCAGCAGGCCGATTGTTTTCATTATCCCTCCTTCTCTGTTTATCTCAGTGAAGCAAACTTGTGATCGCGTTTCCAGTTCTTTGTCGCGCCGTTTCTTTTTAAAAGAAGGTGATATAAATTAAATGAAACATTATTTCATTTTATGATGGGGGAAGGCATGTTTATTTTCCACAACGAGACCACGCTTGACGATCTGGGTAACGGCGTAACCCGTCGGATCCTGGCCCATAGCGGTAAGATGATGGCGGTTGAAGTGAATTTTGCCCAGGGCGCGATTGGCCCGATGCATAGCCATCCGCACGAACAGCTAACCTATGTGCTGTCCGGTGAGTTTGAATTCACCATTGGTGAAGAGAAGCATATCGTCAGGGCCGGCGATACGCTCTACAAAGCGCCGCATGTCATGCACGGCTGCGTATGTCTTCAGCCCGGCACCCTGCTGGATACCTTTACCCCCGTACGGGAAGATTTTCTGCAATAAAAAAGGGCGCTGATTTCAGCGCCCTTTTTTCTCTGCGTCGGTTATTCCGCTACCGGCTCTGGCAGCGGGTTACGGCTAAGCATCGCTTCACGAAGCAATACGCTACCGCAGGCGAACAGCCCACCCAGGATCCCCGCCAGCATGACAATCAGCGCTTTCCCCGGGCCATCTTTTTTCACCGGCATGGAAGGCGAAAGCTGATACTTGAAGGGCTCCAGTTTAACGTCTTCAACGGAGAGTTTTTTCAGCTGCGCCAGATAATATTCACGGTTCTGGAAGTCTGCATTCAGCTCAGACACATCCTTAAGATTTTTCTCGATTTGCAATTTCTGCGCGATACCGTCAGCGCCGAGGGCAACGGAGTAATCCGGATCGTCTTTTACGGCCTGTCCGTTGCTGTAGACAGGTTTCTTAATGCCCGCCGCGTTAGCCACTTCCAGCGAATAGTTAAGACGCTGCAGATTGGTGTTGTGAATATTGGTCAGACGCACCCGATCCAGATCCAGCTGCTGCTCTACCACCTTCGTTTTCAGGGCGAGCTGGTTACGGATATTCAGCATGATCTCTTGCTCGACAATCGCGGCAATATACTTGATATACCCTTCCAGAACGGTTTGCGCATCTCCCGCCGTGGGGGCGGTGAAGCTGAGCGTCCAGGAGACGTAAGGCGCTTTATCCGCGTCTTTTACCTGAGTGTTATCAATCGCTTTCATCTTCTCAGAGATATTGACCACCGCACGATGCAGCTCAAGCGGATCCACGTTTGTCCCCTCAAGCTGTGACATAACGTAAGGGGAGGATTTCATATACTCTTCAAGCAATGACTGCGACTGAAACTTTTTGATAAACAGTCCAAACACTTCATCACGGGACACTTTTACGTCCACATCCAGAACCTGGAGTGCCACCATCATCTGGCGCAGCGGGTTCCACTGCGTCTGTTCGGCAGGCGTGATCACCGCTTTACTGGTCCATTTCTGCGGCAGTAAAAAGGCAATCGCCAGTCCGGCCAGCGCAAACGCGAACGCAATAGCAATGATGCGCTTTTTGGCGGCAAGCAGGATGTCTAACAGCCCCAAAAGGTCGATTTCTTTAGTGCTGACAGCCGGGGTGGCATAAGAAGGAAAATCGAGGTCCGTGTTTTTTTTGAAATCCATCGCTGACATAGACGTTCTTCTGTTAAGAGTGCAGGTAATTTCTGCCTCGTGAGTTCAAGTGGTCCGATGATACAAGAAAGTAAGAATAATCTGAACGCGATATTGATCTATCTGTGTACTGGCTATCAAAGTTGGTAGTTAGTACCTTTACGGTATTATTGTTATTAATCATCCGCTTTTCTTTCTGCTTACATGCAAGACCTGCCTTGATCGCCAGAAATAGCGGCAAAATGCCACCCTCCTCACTTTATTGAAACACCGTTTCGATGCTGATCACATTTCCATCATTAAGCGAATGACGCGGGAAAAAATAGCCATAATATAAAATAAAACACTGTTTTATTATTCAAAAACTACGGTTCGGATGACCTGAAACTCATACCGTCATTTCACCCACTGATTGCCAGGTAGGTCTGTATGAATGAAAACAAGCTGCTGGGGCTCGCATGGATATCACCCTACATTATTGGGTTGATACTCTTTACGGCTTTCCCCTTCGTCTCATCGTTTTTCCTCAGTTTTACGGATTACGATTTGATGAGCCCACCGGTGTTTAACGGCATCGAAAACTATCGCTATATGTTTACTGAAGACACGCTCTTCTGGACATCAATGGGTGTCACGTTCGCGTATGTATTTTTGACCATTCCGCTGAAGCTCGCGTTTGCATTAGGGATTGCGTTTGTTCTCAACTTCAAATTACGCGGGATCGGCTTTTTCCGTACCGCTTACTATATTCCGTCGATCCTCGGCAGTTCCGTGGCGATTGCTGTCTTGTGGCGCGCCTTATTTGCGATAGATGGTCTGCTGAACAGCTTTATTGGCGTATTTGGCTTCGACCCGGTGAACTGGCTGGGTGAGCCATCTCTGGCGCTGATGTCCGTGACCCTGCTGCGCGTCTGGCAGTTCGGCTCCGCGATGGTCATCTTCCTGGCGGCGCTGCAAAACGTTCCGCAGTCTCAGTATGAAGCGGCAATGATCGACGGCGCGTCCAGATGGCAAATGTTCATGAAAGTGACCGTGCCGCTGATTACGCCGGTGATTTTCTTCAACTTCATCATGCAAACCACTCAGGCATTCCAGGAATTTACCGGGCCGTACGTCATTACCGGCGGCGGGCCAACCTACTCGACCTATCTGTTCTCGCTCTACATCTACGACACGGCGTTCAAATATTTCGATATGGGTTATGGCGCGGCGCTGGCGTGGATCCTGTTCCTGGTGGTGGCCGTCTTTGCCGGTATCGCCTTTAAGTCGTCGAAATACTGGGTGTTCTACTCCGCCGATAAAGGAGGCAAAAATGGCTGATATTCAACACCTTTCCGCGGCAAGAAGCGTCGCCGAACGCGAGGTTGCCCGTACGCAGCGCAGAGAGAAAATCAACGCCACCGTTCGCTATACGATCCTGCTGTTTGTCGGCCTGCTGATGCTCTACCCGCTGGTGTGGATGTTCTCAGCGTCGTTCAAACCGAACCACGAGATCTTCACTACCCTGAGCCTGTGGCCGGCGCATGCCACCTGGGACGGGTTTATCAACGGCTGGAAGACCGGGACCGAGTACACCTTCGGCCATTACATGCTGAACACCTTTAAGTATGTGATCCCCAAAGTGATCCTGACCATTATCTCTTCCACCATTGTGGCGTATGGTTTTGCCCGCTTTGAGATCCCGTGGAAAAAATTCTGGTTCGCCACGCTCATCACTACCATGCTGCTGCCCAGCACCGTGCTGTTGATTCCGCAGTACCTGATGTTCCGTGAAATGGGCATGTTGAACAGCTACATGCCGCTGTACCTGCCGCTGGCCTTCGCCACGCAGGGGTTCTTCGTCTTTATGCTGATCCAGTTCCTGCGCGGCGTGCCGCGTGACATGGAAGAGGCGGCGCAAATCGACGGCTGTAACTCCCTTCAGGTGCTGTGGTACGTGGTGGTGCCGATCCTGAAACCGGCCATTATTTCCGTCGCCCTGTTCCAGTTCATGTGGTCAATGAATGACTTTATCGGGCCGCTGATTTACGTCTACAGCGTGGATAAATACCCGATTGCACTGGCGCTGAAAATGTCCATCGACGTTACCGAAGGTGCGCCGTGGAACGAAATTCTGGCAATGGCGAGCATCTCCATTCTGCCATCCATCATTGTGTTCTTCCTGGCCCAACGCTACTTCGTGCAGGGCGTCTCCAGCAGCGGAATTAAAGGTTAAGAGGGAAATATCATGGCTGAAGTTGTCTTCAATAAACTGGAAAAGGTTTACTCCAACGGCTTCAAAGCCGTACATGCTATCGACCTGAAGATCGCGGAGGGGGAGTTTATGGTGATCGTCGGTCCATCCGGCTGTGCCAAGTCCACCACCCTTCGCATGCTGGCGGGGCTGGAAACCATCAGCGGCGGGGGAGGGGGGGTCGGGGGGGGGGGGGGGCCCCCCGCCCCC
>NZ_JALW01000097.1:0-2862 GCF_000710795.1 Enterobacter sp. T1-1
CCGGCATTTAAAGACGCGGCGGGCGCGCTGATTGGCGGGAACAACATGGCGGCAGTGCATCTGGCGGATGCGGTAGGCGGCAATCTGTTCCTCGGCTTTATCTCAGCCGTGGCCTTTGCCACCATCCTTGCCGTGGTGGCCGGGCTTACGCTTGCCGGAGCATCTGCGGTGTCGCATGACCTGTACGCGAACGTGTTCCGCAAAGGCGCAACCGAGCGTGAAGAGCTCAAAGTCTCCAAAATCACCGTACTGGTTCTGGGTGTGGTGGCGATCCTGCTGGGGATCCTCTTCGAGAAGCAGAACATTGCCTTCATGGTGGGGCTGGCCTTCTCAATTGCAGCGAGCTGTAACTTCCCTATCATCCTGCTCTCCATGTACTGGTCTAAACTGACCACCCGTGGCGCAATGGTAGGCGGCTGGCTGGGGCTGCTGACTGCGGTGATTCTGATGATCCTCGGCCCGACGATTTGGGTGCAGATCCTCGGTCACGAAAAGGCGCTCTTCCCGTATGAGTACCCGGCGCTGTTCTCAATCGCCGTGGCGTTTATCGGTATCTGGATCTTCTCTGCAACCGACAACTCGCCGGAGGGGAACCTGGAGCGTGAGAAATTCCGCGCCCAGTTTATCCGCTCGCAAACCGGCCTGGGCGTGGAACAAGGCCGCGCGCACTGAGTCTTGATCCCCGGCCTTCGGGCCGGGGAGTTCAGAACATCACCCACGCCACCAGCGGCGCAATCAGCACCATCAACACGCCGGAGAGCATCATCACCAGGCTTGCTACAACCCCCTCCTGCTGACCCAACTCATAAGAGCGTGCCGTGCCCGCGCCGTGTGACGCCGCGCCAAATCCCGCCCCTTTTGCCAACCCTTCACGGATAGAAAGCCGCAGAAACAGCATGTCGCCCACCGCCATACCGAAGACACCGGTGACAACCACGAACAGCGCCACCAGATCCGGCTGTCCGCCGAGCGGTTTAGCGGCTGCCAGCGCAAATGGCGTCGTTACCGAGCGCACGGCCAGGCTACGCTGAATTTCATCGGGCAGCGTAAACAGCCGCGCCAGCCAGACGGAGCTACAGACCGCCACCACCGTGGCGGTAATCACCCCCGCGCTGAGCGACATCCAGTGACGTTTAATGATATTCAGGTTGTCGTACACAGGCACCGCAAAGGCGATGGTGGCCGGCCCCAGTAGCCACAGCAACCAGTGGGATTCGCCAATGTAGTTTTGCCAGGAGATATGGCCAAAAACCAGCATCAGCACCAGCAGGATCGGCGTGAAGACCAGCGGCATCAGCGGCAGCGCGTGAAAGCGACGATACAGGCGTTTGTTGGCAAAGTAGATAACCAGCGTGGCAATCAGGCACAGCACGCTTATCTGGAAGTTAGTCATGTTTTTGCCTGCGGATCTCGAAGCGATAAACCTTGTCCACCACCCAGGCGGTGGCGCCCAGCACCATCAGCGTGCTCAGGGCGATGACCGCGAAGATCCGCCAGCCGTCCACCATCAGCAGTTGCGCATAGTTCACCACCGCCACCACGGCAGGAACAAAGAACAGCAACATCTCTGCCAGCAGCCAGCGCGCGCCGGCACGCACCCAACTAAGGGGGATAACGCGGCAGAGAATGAGCGTCAGCATCAACACCATCCCCACCAGGTTGGCAGGCAGCGGCAGATGCAGCCAGCCGACAAGATATTCCGCAAAAACAAACAGTCCCGCGTAGAGCAGTACCTGAACCGGTACCTGGAGTCGTTGCACAACGGCAGGCGTAACACGGCTTAACGCCACGGCCATGGGGGTTTTCCTCAAAAATGAGACGAGGTGCCAGTATAGTGAGCGCACGGTATGGACTGAAATGAATTAAAATCATCGAAGGTATAGTTTCGAGGAATAATCATGGACATAAGAACGCTGCGCTATTTTGTCGAAGTGGTTCGCCAGCAGAGTTTTACCCGCGCAGCGGAGAAGTTATTTGTTACCCAGCCCACCATCAGCAAAATGCTGAAAAACCTCGAAGATGAACTCAACTGTACCCTGCTGATCCGCGACGGACGCAAGCTGTTGCTTACCGATACCGGGCGCGTGGTGTTTGAACGTGGCCTGGCGATCCTGGCCGAGTTTCGTCAGCTGGAAGCGGAGCTAGACGATATTAACCACCTGACCAAAGGGGTGCTGCGCCTTGGTATTCCGCCGATGGTCGGGATGATGATGGCCGGGCCGATTAGCCTGTTTCGCCAGCGTTACCCCGGCGTTGAACTCAAAATTTCGGAGTTTGGTGGATTAACCGTCCAGCAGGCCGTAACCAACGGCGAGCTGGACGTCGCCATGACAGCCCTCCCCGTTGAGGAAGAGAGCGGTCTGGCGACGCTTCCGCTCTTTAGCCATCCGCTGTGCGTGCTGGTTCCCCGCTCCGGCGACTGGCTGAAGCGAGATTCAGTGAAACCTGAGCTGCTCGGTGAATACCCTCTGCTGATCTACAACGAAGATTTCGCCCTCAGCCGCCAGCTAATGACGCTGTTTAATCAACATAGCGTGAAGCCGCGCATTGCGGTGCGCAGCGGCCAGTGGGATTTCCTGGCAGCGATGGTGCAGGCAGGCGTGGGGATTGCCATTCTGCCGCAGCCGATTTGCGAGCGTCTGGATAAAAACACGCTGCGCTGGATCCCACTCGAAAGCGATTTGCACTGGCAGCTGGGGATGATCTGGCGAGAAGGGATATATTTGTCGCACAGCGCCCAGGCGTGGCTGCAATGTTGTGAGGGATTTTGGGTGCCCTCACCCTAACCCTCTCCCACAGGGCTGAGGGATCCCCAGTAATTTTTTACCGAAAGCGATGAATGTTGCTTCAGGAAAATGAATG
>NZ_JALW01000098.1:0-2713 GCF_000710795.1 Enterobacter sp. T1-1
TCTTTCTCCTTCGCCTCCAACATGGTGAAGAGCTTCATCAATAATGGCTGGTGCGTGCAAATTCGTGGCCCGCAGGCGGGCGGGGCGGTGAAAGACCTGCCGATCCACCTGTACGATCTGGGTACCGGCAACCAGGTGAAGATCCCGTCAGAGGTGATGATCCCGGAAACCCGCGAGTTTGAATTCGCTAATCTGGGCTTTATACCGCTGTCGTACTACAAGAACCGTGATTACGCCTGCTTCTTCTCGGCGAACTCGGCGCAGAAACCGGCGCTGTACGATACCGCCGACGCCACCGCCAACAGCCGCATCAACGCCCGTCTGCCGTATATCTTCCTGCTGTCGCGTATCGCGCACTACCTGAAGCTGATTCAGCGCGAAAATATCGGTACGACGAAAGATCGCCGTCTGCTGGAGCTGGAACTCAATACATGGGTACGCAGTCTGGTGACCGAAATGACCGATCCGGGCGACGAACTGCAGGCCTCACACCCGCTGCGCGACGCGAAGGTGGTGGTGGAAGATATTGAGGACAACCCGGGCTTCTTCCGCGTGAAGCTGTTCGCGGTGCCGCACTTCCAGGTGGAAGGCATGGACGTGAACCTGTCGCTGGTGAGCCAGATGCCGAAAGCGAAAGCGTAAGGCGGGCGCAGGGATGAAAATTTATCGTCCGCTGTGGAACGAGGGGGCGCTGTTGTCCCCTCAGCAGTTCCAGCAACAGTCAGAATGGGAAACTTTTCGCAGCACAGGCGTTGCGGCGCTTGCCTCACCGTTTGCATGGGGTGTGGAGCGCGCTGAGTTTGATGAACGACTGCTGGGATCGGGTCTTCTTCAGATTACGCACCTGCGGCTCTGGCTGCCTGATGGCACGCTGGTGGACGCGGCGGTCAGCGATTTGCCGCCCGAGCCGCGCGAACTGGGAGCCTCACAGCTATCAGATGTGGTCACGGTGGTGATTGCCCTGCCGCTCATGCAGTCCGGGCTGAATAACGTGCAGCAGGAGTCGGCTGTGGCCGACAGACCGCTTCGTTACCGTGAAGAGTGGGTGAATGTCCAGGATGCGTTTGGCAGTGAGGACGAGTCCGTTGCGGTTGCCCGCTTTAACCTGGCTATCCGTTTTGAACATGAGGATAACGCATCGTGGCAGTGTTGCCCGGTTGTGCGTCTGATCCGTGACGGACAGGGATGGCGTCAGGATCCGGCATTTATTCCGCCCATGGCCCTGTTTTCTGCCAGCCCGGCGATGCGGGAAAGACTGGTGTTACTGAACCGCCAGCTTCGCTCACGCCGCCAGCGTCTGATGTCCATGCGCCGCGAGAGCAACGAGCGTCTGGCCGATTTCGCGGTGGCAGATGTGTCTCTTTTCTGGCTGCTCAATGCGCTGAACTCCCATGCGCGGGTGCTGACGGAGTTTGAACGTTTTCCGGCCCGTCATCCTGAGCAGGTGTGGGTGGAGCTCGCGCGGCTCGCGGGCAGCATGCTGACGTTTTCTCTCGACAGCGATCTGGACGCCATTCCCGGCTATGACCATGCCAGACCGGAAAACACGTTTCCTCCGTTGTTTGAGCTGATTACCGGCTTACTGGAAGCCAGCCTGCCGTCCCGTGTTATCGCGCTGGACATGCTTCGCCCGGACGAGCAGACGTGGAAAGCCTCGCTGCATGATATTCGTCTGCGTGAGGAGGCCGATCTCTATCTCTCTGTCAGGTCTGACGTTCCCGCCTGGCAGGTGGCAGAGAAATTCCCGGCATTATGCAAGGCGGGTTCCCCGGATGATGTGAATGCTATTTCCACCGTTGCGCTGCAGGGGATCCCGCTTATCGCCGTGAATCGCGTTCCTGCTGCGTTACCGGTACGGATGGAGAACCAGTACTTCGCGCTGGACATGGAAAGTGCTGCGGCACGGGACATGCTGGAGCAGGGAATTTGTATGTTCTACGTGCCTGCCCTGCTGGGACAGCTTGAACTTGAACTGTTTGCGGTACTGCGCTCATGAGAAAAGAAACCGATATCGATGCCCTGATGGCGGAGACCTGGCTCACCGTCACCCTGCTTAAGCAGGGGGCAACCACGCCTGACGGGGATGTGCTGTACGACACCTGCAGCAAACAGGTGGAAAGTGTGCGTGGGGCGCTGGATCGAGCAGGATACGATGAAGCCAGTATCGATCATATCTCTTATGCGCAGTGTGCGCTGCTTGACGAAGTGGTCATGAGCAGAAAACTGCATGACGGGACCGATGCTGATGCGGGACAGGTGGCCTGGCGAAAAGCGCCGCTACAGGCGCGCTATTTCGGGTCGCTGCATGCAGGTGAAGCTCTCTGGGACCGTATTGCGGAGGTGTTACGCCAGCCTGCGCCGGATATGGCCGTCCTGACCTGCTATCACCGGGTGATCGCGCTGGGGTTCCAGGGGCTGTACAGCATGGGCTCTGTCAGCCAGAGCCAGCGTGAGGAGGCAATGAAAGCGCTTGCTGAGCGGGTGCCGCCTCTGGATGCCGGCCTTTCACTGGTGATACGCAGGACCGGAAAACACCGCTACAGCCTGCTGCGCTCTGTCTGGTTCTGGATCGTCGCGGCGGCAGTGATCACTGCCGCCGTGTGGTGGGGCGGCCATCTCTGGCTCCAGGCGCTGCTGTCCGCACAGTTACCGGAGTTGCCTCATTAATGCATAAATCGGTCATGGTTTCTCTGATACTCCACGTACTGGCGGG
>NZ_JALW01000099.1:0-5256 GCF_000710795.1 Enterobacter sp. T1-1
GTGAGGGCATCAGGCCGCACCCACGTGTTTAGCGCTTAAGATCAGACTTAAAATCACGCTGCTCGTAGCCGGTATACAGCTGACGAGGACGGGCGATTTTCATGCCTTCGCTGTGCATTTCGTTCCAGTGCGCAATCCAGCCCACGGTACGTGCCATGGCGAAGATCACGGTGAACATGGATGACGGAATGCCCATCGCTTTCAGAATAATGCCAGAGTAGAAGTCTACGTTCGGGTAGAGTTTCTTCTCGATGAAGTACGGGTCGTTCAGCGCGATGTGTTCCAGCTCCATCGCCACTTCCAGCAGATCGTCTTTGGTGCCCAGCTCTTTCAGCACTTCGTGGCAGGTTTCACGCATCACGGTTGCACGTGGGTCGTAGTTTTTGTACACACGGTGACCGAAGCCCATCAGACGGAAGGAGTCATTCTTGTCTTTCGCGCGGCGCACGAATTCAGGAATGTGCTCAACGGTGCTGATCTCTTCCAGCATCTTCAGTGCAGCTTCGTTCGCGCCGCCGTGCGCCGGTCCCCACAGGGAGGCGATGCCCGCAGCGATACAGGCGAACGGGTTCGCACCTGAAGAGCCTGCGGTACGGACGGTGGAGGTAGAGGCGTTCTGTTCGTGGTCAGCGTGCAGGATCAGAATACGGTCCATCGCGCGTTCCAGCACCGGGTTCACTTCGTACTCTTCGCACGGCGTAGAGAACATCATGCGCAGGAAGTTACCGGCATAGGAGAGGTCGTTACGTGGATACACGAACGGCTGACCGATGGAGTATTTGTAGCACATCGCTGCCATGGTTGGCATTTTGGACAGCAGGCGGAACGCTGCGATATCGCGGTGGCGTGGGTTATTCACGTCAAGGGAGTCGTGGTAGAACGCCGCCAGCGCACCGGTAATCCCGCACATCACCGCCATCGGGTGAGAGTCACGACGGAACGCATGGAACAGACGGGTAATCTGCTCATGGATCATGGTGTGACGGGTGACGGTGGTTTTGAATTCATCATACTGAGCCTGCGTCGGCTTTTCGCCGTTCAGCAGGATGTAGCACACTTCCAGATAGTTGGATTCGGTGGCTAACTGATCGATGGGGAAGCCGCGATGGAGCAGGATACCTTCGTCACCGTCAATGTAGGTGATTTTGGATTCGCAAGATGCGGTAGAGGTAAATCCAGGGTCAAAGGTGAACACTCCTTTGGAACCCAGCGTACGGATATCAATAACATCCTGACCGAGCGTGCCTTTTAGCACATCCAGTTCAATAGCATCACCACCGTTGAGGGTGAGTTTTGCCTTTGTATCAGCCATTTACGGTCTCCTTAGCGCCTTATGCTTAAGACTGCGCTTTACCGGATTTGCTTTCAGCTGTTAATCACCGTTACCAGATTGTTATTTGGCTTACCGCTCAGCTCACGAGGACAAACCAGGGTACAGAGCTATGGCGCCTTGCAGGTAAACGAATGAAATATCAGTGAAACAACAGCAAATCAGCGTTTTTGCAGTCCGAATTTTTCAAACCTGTATATCACTAATAACTGTCCTGATAACTTCGGTCAATACCATCACACTGTTACATAACTATTTGTCAGGTGAAAGAGAGACCTCATAACTTTTGCGCATTATATGCCTTTTCTGATGACGTTTGTAACAATATTGTTTAACATTTGTCAAATCAGATGATTAAAAATTAAAAAGATGTTGTTATCGTGACCCTGATCACTGTTCCAGAGAAAACCCGACAAACTGTATGTAGGTTAATTGTAATGATTTTGTGAACGGCCTATACTGCCGCCAGGTCTCCGGAACACCCTGCAATCCCGAGCCACCCAGCGTTGTAACGTGTCGTTTTAGCATTTGGAAGCAATGTTTTGCATGACGCGCAGTTATAGAAAAGGAACGCTGTCTGACCCGCATCGCAGTCCGGAGGAAGGAAACAATAAGAACAGCATGTGGGCGTTATTCATGATAAGAAATGTGAAAAAACAAAGACCTGTCAATCTGGATCTCAAAACGATCCGGTTCCCCGTAACAGCAATAGCGTCCATTCTGCACCGTGTATCGGGTGTGATTACGTTTGTGGCGGTAGGCATTCTGCTGTGGTTACTGGGCACCAGCCTCTCTTCTCCTGAAGGATTCCTCCAGGCCTCTGCCATCATGAACAGCTTCTTCGTGAAATTCATCATGTGGGGCATTCTGACCGCGCTGGCGTACCACGTTGTGGTGGGTGTTCGCCATATGCTGATGGACTTTGGTTACCTGGAAGAGACTTTCGAAGCCGGGAAACGTTCCGCTAACATTTCATTTGTGATTACAGTCGTGCTTTCACTTCTCGCAGGAGTTCTCGTATGGTAAGCAACGCCTCCGCATTAGGACGCAACGGCGTACATGACTTCATTCTGGTCCGTGCTACCGCCATCGTTCTCACCCTCTACATCATCTATATGATCGGTTTCTTCGCGACCAGCGGCACGCTGACGTGGGAAATCTGGAGCGGGTTCTTCGGATCTGCCTTCACCAAAGTGTTCACCCTGCTGGCGCTGTTCTCCATTCTTATTCATGCCTGGATTGGCATGTGGCAGGTGTTGACCGATTACGTTAAACCGCTGGCGATTCGCCTTCCTCTGCAGCTGGCCATTGTCGTTGCACTGGTGGTTTACGTTATTTATGGATTCGTTGTGGTGTGGGGTGTGTAATGAAACTGCCAGTCAGAGAATTTGATGCTGTTGTGATTGGTGCGGGTGGCGCAGGTATGCGCGCCGCGCTGCAAATTTCCCAGAGCGGCCAGACCTGTGCGCTGCTCTCTAAAGTATTCCCGACCCGTTCCCACACGGTATCTGCGCAGGGCGGTATTACCGTTGCGCTGGGTAACTCCCATGAAGATAACTGGGAATGGCACATGTACGACACGGTAAAAGGGTCCGACTACATCGGCGACCAGGATGCCATCGAATATATGTGTAAGACTGGCCCGGAAGCGATTCTGGAGCTGGATCATATGGGTCTGCCGTTCTCCCGTCTGGAAAATGGCACCATCTATCAACGTCCGTTTGGCGGCCAGTCGAAAAACTTCGGCGGCGAGCAGGCGGCACGTACCGCGGCAGCGGCTGACCGTACCGGTCACGCGCTGCTGCATACTCTGTATCAGCAGAACCTGAAAAACCACACTACCATCTTCTCCGAGTGGTATGCGCTGGATCTGGTGAAAAACGCCGATGGCGCGATTGTTGGTTGTACTGCACTGTGCATTGAAACCGGTGAAGTGGTCTACTTCAAAGCGCGCGCAACCGTGCTGGCAACCGGCGGTGCAGGGCGTATTTACCAGTCCACCACTAACGCCCACATCAATACCGGTGACGGCGTTGGGATGGCTATCCGCGCTGGCGTGCCGGTGCAGGATATGGAGATGTGGCAGTTCCACCCAACCGGTATCGCCGGTGCGGGCGTTCTGGTGACCGAAGGCTGCCGTGGTGAAGGCGGTTACCTGCTGAACAAACACGGCGAACGTTTCATGGAACGTTATGCCCCGAATGCGAAAGACCTGGCGGGTCGTGACGTGGTGGCGCGTTCCATCATGATCGAAATCCGTGAAGGTCGCGGCTGTGATGGCCCATGGGGTCCACACGCCAAGCTGAAACTCGACCACCTGGGTAAAGAGGTACTGGAATCCCGTCTGCCGGGTATTCTGGAACTGTCCCGTACCTTCGCCCACGTCGACCCGGTGAAAGAGCCAATTCCGGTTATCCCTACCTGCCACTACATGATGGGCGGTATTCCGACCAAAGTGACCGGTCAGGCATTGACCGTGAACGAGCAGGGCGAAGATGTGGTCATCCCAGGCCTGTTCGCGGTAGGCGAAATTGCCTGTGTGTCCGTACACGGTGCCAACCGTCTGGGGGGGAACTCCCTGCTGGACCTGGTGGTGTTTGGTCGTGCGGTGGGTCTGCACCTGCAGGAATCCATTGCCGAACAGGGCGCGCTGCGTGACGCCACTGACGACGAAATTGATGCATCGCTTGAGCGTCTGAACCGCTGGAACGGTAACCGTAACGGTGAAGATCCGGTGGAAATCCGCAAAGCGCTGCAGGAATGTATGCAGCACAACTTCTCGGTATTCCGTGAAGGTGACGCGATGGCGAAAGGTCTTGAGCAACTGAAAGCGATCCGCGAGCGCCTGAAAAACGCCCGTCTGGATGATACTTCCAGCGAGTTCAACACCCAGCGCGTTGAGTGTCTTGAGCTGGATAACCTGATGGAAACCGCGTTCGCAACCGCGATGTCGGCCAACTTCCGTACCGAAAGCCGTGGCGCGCATAGCCGCTTCGACTTCCCGGATCGTGACGATGAAAACTGGCTGTGCCATTCCCTGTATCTGCCAGAGTCGGAAACCATGACGCGCCGTCAGGTGAACATGGAACCGAAACTGCGTCCGGCGTTCCCGCCGAAGATTCGTACTTACTAATGCGGAGACAGGACAATGAAACTCGAATTCTCAGTTTATCGTTATAACCCGGATGTAGATGACGCTCCGCGCATGCAGGATTACACGCTGGAAGCGGAAGAAGGTCGTGACATGATGCTGCTGGATGCGTTAATCCAGCTGAAAGAAAAAGATCCGACACTGTCGTTCCGTCGCTCCTGCCGTGAAGGGGTGTGTGGCTCTGACGGCGTCAACATGAACGGCAAAAATGGTCTGGCCTGCATCACGCCAATTTCCGCGTTGCAGCGCCCGGGCCAGAAAATTGTTATCCGTCCTCTGCCAGGCCTGCCGGTCGTGCGTGATTTGGTGGTAGACATGGGGCAATTCTATGCACAATATGAGAAGATTAAACCTTACTTATTGAATAATGGGCAAAATCCACCCGCTCGTGAGCATTTACAGTCTCCTGAGCAGCGTGAAAAACTCGACGGCTTGTATGAGTGTATTCTCTGTGCATGTTGTTCAACGTCGTGCCCGTCGTTCTGGTGGAACCCGGACAAGTTCATCGGCCCGGCCGGTCTGCTGGCTGCCTATCGCTTCCTGATCGATAGCCGCGACACCGAAACCGATAGCCGTCTGGAAGGTTTAAGTGACGCTTTCAGCGTATTCCGCTGCCATAGCATCATGAACTGCGTCAGTGTGTGTCCGAAGGGGCTGAACCCGACGCGCGCCATCGGCCATATTAAGTCGATGCTGCTGCAGCGCAGTGCGTAAGTAAGTAGTGAGAGGGGGCGCTGTTCCCCCTCACCCTAACCCTCTCCCCCCCCCAGAGGGG
>NZ_JALW01000100.1:0-3161 GCF_000710795.1 Enterobacter sp. T1-1
CCCGCCTGCAGCAGGCCGAGGTCAAGGGTGCGCACCGAGACCGGCTTCAGTGCGTCCGGCACGTTGCCCTCCGCGATGCGCAGCGCCAGCCCTTCCACCAGGGCGGTTTTCCCCACGCCCGGCTCGCCGACCAGAATCGGGTTGTTCTTACGGCGACGGGAGAGGATATCCACCATCTGGCGGGTTTCGTTGTCGCGGCCGAACACCGGGTCGATTTTGCCCTCGCGGGCGCGGGCGGTGACGTCGAGGGTGAATTTGTCCAGCGCGTTCTGCAGGGCCGGATTCAGTTCCCCCTCTTTCACTCCGGCATCAACCGGGCGGCCGACAAACGTCACCTCGCCGTCCTGCGCCAGCTCTTCTTCCTGCTGCACCTCCGGACGCTCGTCCGACTGCGCATCCAGCAGCCCGCGCAGACGCTCCAGCTGGCTCTGCGCCAGGGTCAGCAGCGGCCACAAACCGTCGCAGCGCACCCGTTTTGGTTTTTCAGCCAGCGCCATCAGCAGGTGAATGCTGCGTATCTGCTCTTCGCCCGCCAGCGACGCCCGCAGCCAGGCGTCCTGCATCAGGGTCTGAGTGCTGTCGGAGAGCTGCGGACGGCTGCGTACCGAACGGGGCAGCGTGTCGAGAAATGCCAGCAAATCCTGCCAGATGGCGTCCATATCCCATTCATAACGGCGGGCCAGCACGGTGAGATCGCCCTCCCCCTGCTCCAGCAGTTTCAGCAGCCAGTGCTCGGGCAGGATTTCCGCATGGGCGCGGGTCTGGCACAGGGAGGCGGCACCTTCCATGGCACGGGCGCAGTAGGGGTTCAGAAGACGTAACAGGATGGCTGGATTTTCCATGAGACTCTCTCTTTATCAGTTCCGGACACGCTACCGCCCGTCGCTTTTCCTGTCATTCAGGAACCCAAAGCGCATAAGGTCGGGCAGGCAGATTGTGTTGTTCTTTGCTGAACGCCCGCGGTTACAGGCGTTCAGCAAAAACGGCGGACAGGCAACCCTGTCCGCACGGGGCTTACGCGGTGGTACGTTCGTTCCAGGAATCGGAATGAATGATGTTGCCATCCTTGTAGGTCCAGGTGATTTTTTCGTAGCGCAGTTCAATCTGCTCGAGGTGGTTGTGCTTCTCGAACGCCGGGTCCTTGATGTCGTGCATCTTCGGATTCACTTTCACCAGCTTCACGTTCTCAAGCTTCGTGTTGAAGTACTCCACTTCCTGCCCGGCGTCGTTGATTTTGTACCACTTGAATTCCGCAGATTTCAGGGTCTGGCCGGTGGTCACTGCCTTGTACAGGTACGGGCTGGATGAGTCGATCTCCTTGGTGAACAGGAACGGCGTGTGGATACGGGTGCCGGTCAGCTTGCCGGTATTGTTGTCGGTCGGGATGTACAGGTTATGCTCCTGCGCCACCACCTCGATGCTGCCTTCACGGTCCTTCACGTCCACGGAACCTTTGATGTCCGCGCCGCCGTCGTCCTTCAGCCACAGATAAACAGGAATTGCCATGTTAATTACTCCATTTCATTTTTTGAGACGCCATCATCCTGCGATGGCGCGGGTGTGTTGCCCGGCAGCTGACAGGCATTCGCCTGCGGCACCAGACTGATTTCGACACGGCGGTTCAGCGCCCGGCCTTCCGCCGTGTCGTTGGTGGCGACAGGACGGCTCTCGCCGTAGCCCTGCACCGCAAAACAGCTCTCCGGCACGTCGCCGGTATCGCGCATCCAGTTGCGCACGGACTCCGCACGCTTAAGCGACAGCACCTGGTTGGACGGGACATCGCCCGTGCTGTCGGTATGACCCGCCACCACAATCAGCCAGCCGGGCTTCGCCTTAATTCCCACCAGCGAATTCACCAGCAGCTTCGTGGTGCCGGGTTTCAGCGCCCATTTGCCGGTGTCAAACAGCGACATGCTGTCGAGGCGGATGATTTTCGGTACTGGCTTCATGGCAGGTGCCGGAGGGGGCACATACGAGTCAATCGCCCTCTGTAACACCAGCCACAGACGCTGACCGGGGTAATAGCCCAGCGCATACCTGAGGGGTTCCCCCTGCCGCTGCCAGCGCTCCAGCAGAAGAGCGTCCTGTTTCAGCGCGGCAAGTGACTGCGCCTTCGGCTCATAATGGTTCATGGGGATGGCATACCAGCGCTGCAAATTCGTCCCGACCAGGCGGATCAGCGCCGCGTTATTCACCCCAGAAAAACCGATGGCAGCAAGAACACATACCAGCATCCATAAAACGAGGCGACGGGTACGCTGCCCGCCCTGGACGGGCGCACAGTAAGGCGCAAGCATCGGCAACACCGCATCAGGAAAACGCCCTGCCACCTCTGCGGCTCCGGCTGTCTGCGGTAAAACCAGATGCGTCAGACGACACAGATGATGCGACCACAGCGAAGCGGTGTCAGCAGAGGCCATACCGCTGCGAAACGCCACAGCAAACGGATGAACCGCCGGGAACAGCCGGTCCTCTTTCGCCAATTCATCCATCAGAATGGTGCGTATAAAAGCAAAGGCTTCCCGAAGGACAGGCATCAGCGCCAGATGATTGTCCTGTTGCCAGTCATCCAGCGCCTGTGGCGTCCCATCAAGAGGGTATACAACCGGTTTGTCGCCACTGACAATAACCCACGGAGTTTCAGCGCCGGAAAACTCACCGCTCAGGAGCACTGGCGGTGTGAATCCGGCGATCAGACTCAGTTGTTTCATCTGCTGGCGCAACGCTTTCAGGGTCGCGCGCAGCACCGCTTCATCCTGATGCCCGTCGGGGTGGCAGCTATACATAACGGCGATTTGCCCGGCCTGCTGCGGCTGCTGCTCCTGGATATCGCGCACGATATCAGTGAGCCTGTTGATGTCATTCACCCGCAGCCACCAGCCCTGCGCGGTTTTGCGCAGGGCGTGTCCCTGGAATAAGGCGTCCAGTTCATCCCCACAGACGAGAACAACCGGCCCTGCGTCAGCGAATACAGGCAACTCAGCATCAGACGTCCCGCTATTGTCCTGAGCCTGGCTGAAACGGCTTTTTCGCCGGATCTGCCAGACGGCCAGCGCAACGATGCACAGTGTCATCACGCCTTTGAACAGCGTACCTGCCGGAATGAAGCCCCACAGAAGCCATAAAAACGCAGCGGCACCCGCCAGTACGTGGAGTATCAG
>NZ_JALW01000101.1:0-922 GCF_000710795.1 Enterobacter sp. T1-1
ATATTATTTTGTCGGGTGGCGGCTTCGCCTTACCCGACCTACAAAAAACTCAGTTTCCGTAGGCCGGGTAAGCGCAAGCGCCACCCGGCTTTTTTACAGCAGCACTGTGCCTTCCGTTGTGCGCAGCCAGCGCGGCGCTTTTAGCGTATCGCTGTAAAATCGCACCAACTCCTGCAACAGATCTCCCGCCACTCTCTCATCGCTTTCTGACAGCGAATGCGCTAAGAGCATTTGCGTTAACAGCTGGCAATATCGCCCTAACTGATCAACTTCCGGTTCGAATACCGGCACGTCCAACGGCAGGTCATCCACCGTCAGGCTGGCTTTTAAATATTCTGGTACAGGTTCAAGCAGCGTGGGCTGAAGCAGGGTGAGGCAGGCGGAAAGTCGTCCACACAGCGCCATCTTCTGGGTTGGATCGTCACATTCAACCAGCACGTCGACAAACCGCGCGCAGTTGTCTGCCTGCTCGGTGAAGTCGGTTGTGTGATCGAACGGTGTGGTGAATAAGGAGTGAGAAAAGCTAAGGGTAGTAGTCATAAGACCGCCTCTGATGCGTAAAATGGACCGCCACAGGAGGGACCAACCTCACTGGTGGCGGACTGAACGGAGTTGGTCCTACCGGCCTCATCAGCTACCGGCGCGCCTTGCGGCGCCACCGTCCAGCCCACCATTAAGGTGTAACTGACTACGCGATAAAGAAATTTTATCACGGATGAGGATAACAGAGGACCAACCCTGACGCCTGATTTTGCAGGCGCGGCAAGAAGATACTGCGTGGGGGATGGGGTGGCAAGAGTGGCTCTGGAAGGCGGCTCGCAAAACGAGATATTATTTTTGAGGAGTGCGGCCTGATGCCCTCACCCCGGCCCTCTCCCACGGGGAGAGGGAGCAACCACTAAAAACGGCAATCTAAGATTGC
>NZ_JALW01000102.1:0-16226 GCF_000710795.1 Enterobacter sp. T1-1
CGGCTGAATATAGTTAACGAGATGAAAAAGCTGGGAAAAGAGTACAGTAATATGGTCATGGTGGCATGACCATATTACTGGGGATCCCTCAGCCCAGTGGGAGAGGGGTGAGGGTGTAGGCCCGGTAAGCGTCGCGCCACCGGGCATTTATCTCAGTTCCCTAACACCTTCATCGCTTCCCGCGTCACGTTATCCATCTCATCCAGCAGTTCAAGGAACTCCGGTTCCAGTTCAGATTCTGGTGTCCCTGCGCGTAGCTGCTGCTCCAGCAGCTGGCAGAGGTTTTTCAGGCGGGGCACGCCGCTGTAACCACAGCTACCGTGCAGCTTGTGGATAGCCTGCAGCAGCTCCTCCGGGTTTTCGCCCACCAGCTGTTCTTCTACCTTATTGCGAATTTCCGGCAGAAACGCGACCAGCATCTGTAGCATCTCGCGGGCTAAATCAGGTTTCCCCGCCGCCTGGCGTAACGCAAGCTGCCAGTCAAAAGTGGCGTTCTGATTCACGCTAATCTCAACTGGTTCTGCTGATAAGGTATACGTACCGCCGATATGCCCCGGCTTATAGCGCAGCAGCAGGTTATGCAGTTTCTCTTCGTCGATAGGCTTCGCCAGATAATCGTTCATTCCGGCGCCGAGCAGCTTCTCTTTCTGTCCGGCCATCGCATGTGCGGTCACGGCAATGACCGGCGTTTGCTGTTGATGAGGTAGCTGGCGGATAAGCTCGCAGGCGCGAATGCCATCCATACCCGGCATTTGAATATCCATCAGAATCAAATCGAACTGCATCTGTTTGGCCAGTTCAACCGCTTCAGCACCGCTTGTGCAGAGCTCAACATGCTGAACCTGATCCTCAAGCAGCACGCCAATCAGCTTCAGGTTTGCCGGGTTATCATCCACCGCCATCACGCTCATCGGCAGCCTCTGCTCGTCATTAACCAGCGCCACGGCATGCTCATTCAGGCGGCAGTAGGCCGTCAGGGCAGGCAACAAGCGTGTGGCGGTGAGCGGTTTAAGCAGACAGGCGGCCGCCCCGTCGTTTTTCAACTCTTCGGCATTGATTTGCGCATGGCACGGCAGCGCCAGCAGCAGGTAGTCGGTCATTGATGCGGCTTTCGCCAGCCGTTCCTGCTGCATGGTGAGCTCCCCGGTAAAGGTGACCGGGATCCCCATCAGCAGGATGTCGTAATGCTCAACGGTAAGCGCAGAGAAGGTCGGGCTGTAGACCACCTCCAGCGGCGTGGTGCTTAAGATGTCCAGCGTGCACTGGGCCGCGGCGGCGTTCGGCTCCACGTAAGCGAGGCGCTTGCCTTTCAGGCAATCCGTCACCGGGCCGTCCGTCAGCACGTTCGGGTTGAGATCCAGGTTGATATGGAACCAGAACGTCGACCCCCGGTTTGGCTGGCTGTGGAAAGAGATATCGCCGCCCATCTCTTTAACCAGTTTTTGCGTGATAACCAGCCCCAGGCCCGTACCACCGTGACGCCGCGAAATACTCGCATCCGCCTGACGAAACGCCTGGAACAGACGGGATTGATCCCGTTCGGGAATGCCAATGCCGGTATCGCGGATCTGAACTTCAATCTGTACTTTGTTATTACTGATGGCACGTTTTTCCACCAGAATGTCGATGTTGCCGCTTTCGGTAAATTTGATGGCATTACCGACAAGATTGGTAATGACCTGCTGCAGGCGCAGCGGATCGCCGATGACGTTATCCGGCACGTCGTTTTTAATGTTCAGCGTCAGCTCAAGCCCTTTGTCGTGCGACGAGTGCGCCAGCAGCGTAACCACCTCATCAAGCGTACTGCGCAGCGGGAACGGAATGCTCTCCAGGATCAGCTTGCCCGCTTCCAGCTTGGAGAAGTCCAGCACGTCATTAATGATCGCCAGCAGATTGTTAGCCGAACGTTCAATGGTGTGCAGGTGATCGCGCTGGGTGGGGTTAAGCTCGCTCTTCAGGGTCAGGCGGGTAAAGCCAATCACGCCATTGAGCGGCGTACGCAGCTCGTGTGACATATTGGCAAGGAACTCCGATTTAATGCGGGCAGCCTCCTGGGCACGCTTTTTCGCCAGATCCAGCTCGACGTTCTGGATCTCCATCTGTTCCAGCGTTTCGCGCAGATCCGAAGTGGCCTGATCCACGTTATGCTGCATCTCTTCGTGATAGGCCGCCAGCGACATCGCCATCGAGTTGATGCCGTTTTTCAGCATGTCCAGCTCGCCCAGCATAAACCCTTCCACGCGGCTATCGAGTTGGCCACGGCGAATGCGGTCAACGGTGTTGACCATATTGCGGATGGGCCCGGTCACATCGCGCATCAGTCGCCAGCCGAAGATAAGCGCAATGCCGATACAGAACAGCATCATCACGCCGGAGATAAAAATCTCTTTGTACTGCTGCAGTCGCACCGACTTGAGGTCCAGCTCCAGCGCCACATATCCGAGCATATTGCTGCTGGACTTGGCGTCGGATTGCGCGGACTCATCCGGCGAATAACTTTCCGAAATAATCGGTGTGCGCAGGATCATAATATCGCCCCGTCGCATCACCGTGAGATGGCGCGGGAAGGGCGAACCGTCAGGAATTTTTAACGCTGCCGGATCAAGATGAAAATTAGAGGTGACGAACAGTCGGTTATGCTCGTCATAGACGGAGATCGCACGCACAATATCCGAGTGGCGGCGATGCAACACACTGATTAACTGACCAATCGATTCGCGGTTTTGCAGGTTCATCCCGTATTCGCTGGACACGGCCAGCGGTTCGATGATGCTGGCTCCGGCATCTTCCAGCTGTCGCTGCAGGTCGTTATAGCGGTGCACAACGAAGAAGATGCTCAGCAGCAAACCGATGAGAACGGTGGGGGCGAGGATCAAAATCATCATGCGCGCGCGCAGGCTGTAGTTGGTCATGGCGTTCCGTTATGGGACAATTAAGATAATTATGTATATTTGAGAAAATTCCCGGCGATGGCGCAATTCTACTCTGCAAAGCGACGCGTGACGACGCGTCAGATCATCACTGTCGAAGCCACGGACCTTGACCCTTTTGGTCAGGGCGTCGCGCATCACAATGGTAAGACACTGTTTATAACAGGTTTGCTGCCCACAGAACGAGCAGAAATTACGCTGACGGAAGATAAACGCCAGTACGCACGCGGGAAGGTGAAGCGTCGTCTGACCACCAGCCCGGAGCGCACAGAGCCACGCTGCCCGCATTTTGGCGTCTGCGGAGGCTGCCAGCAACAACATGCCAGCGTAGTTTTACAGCAAAAAAGTAAGAGTAATGCCCTGGCACGCCTGCTCAGGCATGACGTTGACGACATCATTGCCGACCAACCCTGGGGCTATCGTCGTCGCGCACGGCTGAGCCTTAGCTATCAGCCCAAAAACGAGCGGCTGGAGATGGGGTTTCGCAAAGCGGGCTCCAGCGACATCGTCGATATCAGGCGATGCCCCATTTTGGTGCCCCGTCTTGAGGCATTGCTCCCGGACGTGCACGCATGCCTGTCCGGGCTGGACAGTGTTCGCCACCTCGGGCACGTGGAACTGGTCCTGGCAAACAATGGTCCGCTGATGGTGCTGCGCCATACCGCGCCGCTGTCCAAAAAAGACCGCGAAAAACTGGAACGCTTTTCGCATTCCCACGAGCTGGCGCTTTTTCTCGCCCCACAAAGCGAGATACTGGAGCAGGTTACAGGTGACGCGCCCTGGTATGCGTCAAACGGACTACGCTTAACGTTCAGTCCGCGGGATTTCATCCAGGTTAATGACGGCGTCAATCAGCAGATGATCGAAACCGCGCTGACGTGGCTGGATGTCCAGCCGACCGACCGCGTGCTTGATCTCTTCTGCGGCATGGGCAATTTCACGCTGCCGCTGGCCCGTAGAGCGGCGAGTGTTGTGGGGGTAGAAGGCGTCGACGCGCTGGTGGCGAAAGGCCAGGAGAATGCGCAACAGAACGGCTTGCAAAATGTGACATTCTTTCATCAAAATCTGGAGGAAGATGTCACGCAGCAGCCCTGGGCAAAACAGGGCTTTGACAAAATCCTGCTCGACCCGGCACGGGCAGGCGCACCGGGCGTGATGCAACATATAATTAAACTCGCCCCGAAACGCGTGGTCTACGTTTCCTGTAACCCGGCAACGCTTGCCCGGGATAGCGAGGCATTACTCAGCGCGGGTTACCAGATTCAGCGTCTGGCAATGCTGGACATGTTCCCGCACACTGGGCATCTGGAATCAATGGTGTTGTTCGAGCACATCTAATTAGTTTGGCTTGTCGACTTCGACAGGCCCTGGTCCCTAAAGGAGAGGACGATGGTTGCGGTAAGAAGTGCACATCTTAATAAAGCTGGTGAGTTTGACCCTCAAAAATGGATCGCAAGTCTGGGAATTTCCAGCCAGCAGTCGTGTGAACGCTTAACCGAAACCTGGGCCTATTGTCAGCGCACCACGCTGGGGCATCCGGACGCCGAGCTGCTGCTATGGCGCGGCGTGGAGATGGTCGAAATCTTATCCATGCTCAATATGGATATCGAAACGCTGCAGGCCGCGCTTCTGTTCCCGCTTGCCGATGCGGACGTCGTCACGGAAGACGTGCTGCGTGAAAGCGTCGGAAAATCGGTCGTGGCGCTGATCCACGGTGTCCGCGATATGGCGGCCATTCGTCAGCTCAAAGCCGCGCACACCGATTCCGTCTCCTCTGAACAGGTCGATAACGTTCGCCGGATGCTGCTGGCCATGGTGGATGATTTCCGCTGCGTGGTCATCAAGCTTGCCGAGCGTATCGCCCACCTGCGTGAAGTGAAGGACGCGCCGGAAGATGAGCGCGTACTCGCCGCCAAAGAGTGCACAAACATCTATGCGCCGCTGGCGAACCGCTTAGGCATTGGTCAGCTCAAATGGGAGCTGGAAGACTACTGCTTCCGTTACCTGCACCCGGCGGAATATAAGCGCATTGCGAAACTGCTGCATGAACGCCGTATCGACCGCGAACACTATATTGAAGAATTTGTCAGCGGGTTGCGCCAGTCGATGAAGGAAGAGAACGTCCGTGCCGAAGTGTACGGTCGGCCAAAGCATATCTACAGCATCTGGCGCAAAATGCAGAAGAAACACCTCGCCTTTGACGAGCTGTTCGACGTGCGTGCCGTGCGTATTGTGGCGGAGCGTCTGCAGGACTGCTACGCCGCACTGGGGATCGTGCACACGCACTTCCGCCATCTGCCGGATGAGTTCGATGACTATGTCGCCAACCCGAAACCTAACGGCTACCAGTCTATTCATACCGTGGTGCTGGGCCCCGGCGGTAAAACGGTTGAAATTCAGATCCGTACCAAACAGATGCACGAAGACGCCGAGCTGGGTGTCGCCGCGCACTGGAAATACAAAGAGGGCACCTCGGGCGGAGCGCGCACCGGTCACGAAGACCGCATTGCCTGGCTGCGTAAGCTGATTGCGTGGCAGGAGGAGATGGCCGACTCCGGCGAGATGCTCGACGAAGTGCGCAGCCAGGTCTTCGACGACCGGGTGTACGTCTTTACGCCGAAAGGGGACGTTGTCGACCTGCCTGCCGGGTCAACGCCGCTCGACTTTGCCTATCACATCCACAGCGATGTCGGGCACCGCTGCATTGGTGCGAAAATCGGCGGGCGCATTGTACCGTTCACCTACCAGCTGCAGATGGGCGATCAGATTGAAATCATCACCCAGAAGCAGCCAAACCCGAGCCGTGACTGGCTGAACCCGAACCTGGGGTATGTCACCACCAGCCGCGGACGCTCCAAAATTCACGCCTGGTTCCGTAAACAGGATCGTGACAAGAACATCCTTGCTGGTCGCCAGATCCTGGATGACGAGCTGGAGCATATAGGCATCAGCCTGAAAGAGGCGGAGAAGTTCCTGCTGCCGCGTTACAACTTTAATGAGCTCGATGAGCTGTTAGCGGCCATTGGCGGCGGCGATATTCGTCTCAACCAGATGGTGAATTTCCTGCAGGCGCAGTTCAACAAGCCAAGTGCGGCAGAGCAGGATGCGGCGGCGCTGAAACAGCTGCAGCAGAAAACCTACGCCCCGCAGCAGCGCAGCAAAGACAATGGCCGCGTGGTGGTGGAAGGCGTCGGCAATCTGATGCACCATATCGCCCGCTGCTGCCAGCCTATCCCGGGGGACGACATTGTCGGCTTTATCACCCAGGGGCGCGGGATTTCGATTCACCGTTCAGACTGTGACCAGCTTGCTGAGCTGCAGTCGCATGCGCCGGAACGCATCGTTGAAGCCGTCTGGGGTGAAAGCTACTCTGCCGGCTACTCGCTGGTGGTGCGCGTCACCGCCAACGACCGCAGTGGACTGCTGCGCGACATTACGACCATTCTTGCCAATGAGAAGGTCAACGTGCTGGGCGTTGCCAGCCGCAGCGATACCCGCGAGCAGCTTGCCACCATCGATATGACCATCGAAATCTACAACCTGCAGGTGCTGGGCCGCGTGCTTGGCAAACTGAACCAGGTCCCGGATGTGATTGACGCGCGTCGTCTCCACGGCGGTTAAACATCCTCTTCTGTAAGCCGGGTAAGGCAACGCCGCCACCCGGCATTTTTTCATCAGGACAGTACTATGACTCAAATCGACCGCCTGCTCGGCATCATGAAACGCCTGCGTGACCCGGAAAACGGCTGCCCGTGGGATAAAGAGCAGACTTTCGCGACTATCGCCCCGTACACCCTCGAAGAGACCTATGAAGTACTGGACGCCATTTCACGTGAGGACTTTGACGACCTGCGCGGCGAACTCGGTGACCTGCTGTTCCAGGTGGTGTTCTATGCGCAGATGGCGCAGGAAGAGGGGCGCTTTAATTTTGACGATATCTGCGCCGCCATTAGCGACAAGCTTGAGCGCCGCCATCCGCATATCTTTGGCGATGCCACGGCGGGCAACAGCGCGGAAGTGCTGGCGCGCTGGGAGCAGATTAAAAGCGCCGAGCGGGCTGAAAAATCCCAACACTCCGCGCTGGATGACATCCCGCTGAGTCTGCCCGCCCTGATGCGTGCCCATAAGATCCAGAAACGCTGCTCGGCAGTAGGGTTTGACTGGCACTCGCTTGGCCCGGTACTGGACAAAGTCCATGAAGAAATCGACGAAGTGATGCACGAAGCGCAGCAGGCCGTGGTGGATGAAGCAAAGCTTGAAGAAGAGATGGGCGATCTGCTGTTTGCGACCGTAAACCTTTCGCGCCACCTGGGTGTAAAAGCGGAAACGGCCCTGCAAAAAGCCAACCTTAAGTTTGAACGACGCTTTCGCGAAGTCGAGCGCATTGTGGCCTCGCGCGGCCTGGAAATGACCGGAATTGACCTCGATGTGATGGAAGAAGTCTGGCAGGAAGTAAAACGCCAGGAATCTGATCTCTAACGGAATTTTGCGATCAAGCGCAATTTGTGTGATTTTTTAAATGACAAGCGCTTGATTTGCGTCAAAAACATTTACCCAAAAGGGGCTATTTTCTCACTCCTTATGTTTGTCATGGCCTGGAATGGAGACGGAGAATGAAAGTTTGTGGCGCTCGCCGTGTTCGGGTATACTACTTTCCCGTCCTGGTTATTCCATCGTTTCACCCTAACTTCTCAGGTTCAGCATGACAACGAACTATATTTTTGTGACCGGCGGGGTCGTATCCTCTCTGGGTAAAGGCATTGCCGCAGCCTCCCTCGCAGCCATTCTTGAAGCCCGTGGCCTCAATGTGACCATGATGAAACTGGATCCGTACATCAACGTCGATCCTGGCACCATGAGCCCAATCCAACACGGGGAAGTGTTCGTTACTGAAGACGGCGCTGAAACCGATCTGGATCTTGGCCACTACGAGCGTTTCATTCGCACCAAAATGACCCGTCGTAATAACTTCACGACTGGTCGTATCTACTCCGACGTTCTGCGTAAAGAGCGCCGTGGTGATTATCTGGGTGCAACCGTTCAGGTTATCCCGCACATCACTAACGCTATCAAAGAACGCATCATTGCGGGTGGCGAAGGCCACGACGTGGTGCTGGTTGAAATCGGCGGTACCGTGGGGGATATCGAATCCCTGCCGTTCCTGGAAGCGATTCGCCAGCTGGCGGTTGATATCGGTCGTGAACACGCGCTGTTCATGCACCTGACGCTGGTGCCTTACATGGCAGCCGCAGGTGAAGTGAAAACCAAACCGACTCAGCACTCCGTGAAAGAGCTGCTCTCCATCGGTATTCAGCCTGACATTCTGGTTTGCCGCTCCGATCGCGCGGTTCCGGCGAACGAACGTGCGAAAATTGCATTGTTCTGTAACGTGCCTGAAAAAGCCGTTATTTCAATGAAAGATGTCGATTCCATTTATAAAATCCCGGGCCTGTTGAAATCACAGGGCCTGGACGATTATATTTGTAAACGATTCAGCTTGAACTGTCCGGAAGCTAACCTGTCTGAATGGGAACAGGTTATTTATGAAGAAGCCAATCCGGCTGGTGAAGTGACTATTGGTATGGTCGGCAAGTACATCGAACTGCCGGATGCCTATAAGTCCGTTATCGAAGCGCTGAAACACGGTGGTCTGAAGAACCGCGTCTCCGTGAACATCAAGCTGATTGATTCGCAGGATGTTGAAACACGTGGCGTCGAAATTCTGAAAGATCTGGATGCGATTCTCATCCCTGGCGGCTTCGGCTACCGTGGTGTAGAAGGCAAGATCGCCACTGCACGCTATGCGCGTGAAAACAATATTCCATACCTCGGCATCTGCCTGGGTATGCAGGTTGCGCTAATCGAATTTGCGCGCAACGTAGCGGGAATGGAAAACGCGAACTCTACGGAATTTGTGCCAGACTGTAAGTACCCTGTAGTGGCGCTTATCACTGAATGGCGCGACGAAGACGGTAACGTCGAAGTCCGTACCGAGAAGAGCGATCTGGGTGGCACTATGCGTCTTGGCGCACAGGCCTGCCAGCTGTCTGACGATAGCGTGGTTCGTAAGCTGTATGGCGAACCGGTCATCACCGAGCGTCATCGTCACCGCTATGAAGTCAACAACATGTTGTTGAAACAAATTGAAGCTGCGGGTCTGCGTGTTGCGGGCCGCTCCGGGGATGATCAGTTAGTCGAGATCATCGAAGTGCCAAACCACCCGTGGTTTGTCGCCTGCCAATTCCACCCGGAATTTACTTCAACGCCACGTGACGGGCATCCGCTGTTTGCAGGTTTCGTGAAAGCCGCCAGCGAGTATCAGAAGCGTCAGGCGAAGTAAAAAAGTTAGAACGGCAACGCGTACCTCCGGTACGCGTTGTTTGTCTGGAGTTTTAGTTTAACTTGTACTGAGGAAAATCTAATGTCCAAAATCGTTAAAGTCATCGGTCGTGAAATCATCGACTCCCGTGGTAACCCGACCGTTGAAGCCGAAGTTCATCTGGAAGGTGGTTTCGTCGGTATGGCAGCTGCTCCATCAGGTGCTTCTACTGGTTCCCGCGAAGCGCTGGAACTGCGCGATGGCGACAAATCCCGTTTCATGGGCAAAGGCGTACTGAAAGCTGTTGGCGCTGTAAACGGTCCTATTGCTCAGGCAATCATTGGCAAAGACGCTAAAGACCAGGCTGGCATCGACAAGATCATGATCGATCTGGACGGTACTGAAAACAAATCTAACTTCGGTGCGAACGCAATCCTGGCGGTTTCCCTTGCGAACGCCAAAGCCGCTGCGGCAGCGAAAGGTATGCCACTGTTCGAGCACATCGCTGAACTGAACGGCACCCCAGGCAAATACTCCATGCCTGTACCAATGATGAACATCATCAACGGTGGTGAGCACGCAGACAACAACGTTGATATTCAGGAATTCATGATTCAGCCAGTTGGCGCGAAAACCCTGAAAGAAGCAGTACGTATGGGTTCTGAAGTGTTCCACAACCTGGCTAAAGTTCTGAAAGCTAAAGGTATGAATACGGCTGTGGGTGACGAAGGTGGCTACGCGCCAAACCTGGGTTCTAACGCAGAAGCACTGGCTGTTATCGCTGAAGCAGTAAAAGCCGCTGGCTATGAGCTGGGCAAAGACATCACTCTGGCGATGGACTGCGCAGCATCTGAATTCTACAAAGACGGTAAATACGTTCTGGCTGGCGAAGGCAACAAAGCGTTCACCTCTGAAGAGTTCACTCACTTCCTGGAAGACCTGACCAAACAGTACCCAATCGTTTCTATCGAAGACGGTCTGGACGAGTCTGACTGGGATGGTTTCGCATACCAGACTAAAGTACTGGGCGACAAAATCCAGCTGGTTGGTGACGATCTGTTCGTAACCAACACCAAGATCCTGAAAGAAGGCATCGAGAAAGGCATCGTTAACTCCATCCTGATCAAATTCAACCAGATCGGTTCTCTGACCGAAACTCTGGCTGCGATCAAAATGGCGAAAGACGCTGGCTACACCGCTGTTATCTCTCACCGTTCTGGCGAAACTGAAGACGCTACCATCGCTGACCTGGCTGTTGGTACCGCTGCAGGCCAGATCAAAACCGGTTCTATGAGCCGTTCTGACCGTGTTGCTAAATACAACCAGCTGATTCGTATCGAAGAAGCGCTGGGCGAAAAAGCACCATACAACGGTCGTAAAGAGATCAAAGGCCAGGCATAATTGCTTAAGCCTTAAAATGAAAATGCCAGTCGAAAGACTGGCATTTTTTTTGGTTATTTGAAATCAACCGCCATTTGCTCCGGGATGCTCAACCCCCGGGTAGTTTGTACGCAGCGGGCAATATAGTCCGTAAAACGCGGCGGTTTAGGCATGCCCATACTGAGCAGCTTGTCGTTGCTAAAACGTACGTTCAGCGTGGCAAAGGCCCCGTATAAGCGCATTGCTCTCAGCATCAGCCGTTCGTTGCAGGGGCCAAAAATATCCTTCAGCTCACGGCGCATTCTGACCAGCGTTTCGTAACTTACCTGGGCATACTTATCACCGACCGGGGCTTTCTCCAGCGCCTGTGCCATCGCATTATCAATATCCGCAAAGCGCACGCTGTTCTCTTCTCCGGCAGAAATATGTACCACTTCTCCCGGCTGCGCAGTGCTGTTAAGCAACATCAGCAGCGCATCGGCGCAGTAATCCACCGGGACGACATCTATTTTGTCTTCCATTGAGCACATGAATTTTTGCAGCATTAGCCCCATGCTGAAGACCCAGAAAATGCTGCTCGACGGCGTACAGCCATGACGGGTATGGCCGACCACGATGGACGGACGGGCGATGAGCAGCGGCAGGTTGGGGCAGTGCTGGCGCATCAGTTGTTCAATGGTGGATTTCGAATACGTATATTCCACCAGATGCTCGGCGTTCTCTCTGAACTCCGCGCTTTCGGCGACCAGCGAATCCTGCTCCGGCGTGCACGACATGGCTGTTCCCACATGCAGAAAGCGCTGTAAACCGACAACCTGATTCATGCGTCTGGCGAGCGCCAGCGTCCCCTCCACATTCACTTTCCAGATCAGCGGATTGTTACCAAATGACGCGACGGCCGCGCAGTTAAGAACATGCGTCACCTGCTCCAGACGCGGGTCGTTCAGGAACCCCTCCGGCTGGCTGAGATCGCCGATAAGGATATTCTCCTCGCTCAACGCGGCCAGCGTCTCCTCTGAAACCTTGAATTTACGCATGTTGTCCCGCACGCGTTCCAGCCCTTGTTGCGGGTCACTGGCGCGCGCAAGCAGCAGTAATTTTACTGAACTATTGCTGGTCAGTATTTTTTCAAGTACTGCACCGCCCAGAAAACCAGTCACGCCTGTAATAAATAACATATTAATCTATACCGTCTCATAATGATTGATGAGGCGGATTGTAGGCAGGCAAAAGTAAACGGCATTTAAATAGAAAAATGGCAAAGCTGACGGCGTCTTAAGCTTATTTTAAGGTAAGGAATTCAGGTGGAAATATTGGACACTAGCGGAGTAAGAAAAATTCAATTTATAAATAAAATAATTTTAACATGCTGATTTTGTTATATTATTTGTGCGATTTTATTGCTTTTAACACTCATTGAATATGTAATAAATAAAATAATTTGTTACACCATTATGCCGCGCACGAAATAACCGTATCAGCACTTAAATGGAATCGACATCACGCCATGCAGGCTATTTTATTTAGCCTGCAAAGGGTTTTAGAGTAATAAAGGCAGCGTTGCACTCGCGGTTTGCTGGCTAACCTCACCGTAATGGCCATCAATCGCAATCAGGGAAGTTGTAAGTAACTCAACCAGTAACATTACGCCCACTTTAGCATTGAGCGCGCCTGCGCTGAGTGGCCCTTCCGGTTTTGCGGCGACCAGCTGCATATCGCTAAGCGAAGCCAGCGGGCTGCGGGGCGTATTGCTAAGGGATAACACCTTAACGCCGCGTTTGCGTGCAAGTTTTACGACGTGGAGCAAATCCCGCGTTGAACCGGAACTGGAAATGGCCACCACCAGCGTCCCTTCTGAAAGCGTTGCTGCATTCATGGCCGCACGATGCATATCGCTAAAAAGCTGTGCAGGTTTGCCGAGTCGCAACAGTTTGTAATGTAAATACTCACCGAGGATCGCGCTGGCGGCCACCCCATATATTTGTACGGCTTGCGCCTGATGCAGCGCCTGAGCGGCCTTTTCCAGCAGTGCTCTGTCGAGCAGTCTGGCGGTATCCTGCAGCGCCTGAACAGACTCATCGACGACGTTATCAATTTCGTCCCCGGCCACGCGTGCGGGCTGACCCTGCTGGATATCCAGCGCCAGTGCCATCTTGAATTCGTTATAGCCTTTGCAGCCGAGCGTCCGGCAAAGACGCGTCACGCTGGCTTCACTGGTGTGGCTCTCCCGTGCCAGTTCGGTGATCGTCAGGTAGAGCACCCGGGCCGGATCGTTGAGAACAAACTCTCCCAGTTTTTTTTGCGTGGGGCTGTACCCGGAAGCCTCCTGGCGCAGCTTCAGCAGCAGGTTTTCATGGTCTGACATGCTAGATCCTTAATGCGTTTCTCTGCGTCCTAGTGTGGCGGAAAGCGGGGCAGGGATGCCAGTCATTTCGAAAAAGTATGATCGTCGTCCTGGTTTCTGATGGTAATTTTCACTATTAAATATAATTGTGGTAAAAATTTTCATCGTTAACTAAGGGGATGAAAAAATGATGCAAATGTTCAGTGGTGCTTCGTCCGGCGGATGGTTTGAAAAAGCGCAGCGCTTTGGCAAATCCTTTATGTTGCCCATCGCCGTACTGCCTGCGGCGGGGCTGCTGCTGGGGATAGGCGGCGCGTTATCGAATCCCAATACGCTTACGGCATATCCGTTTTTGGATGTGGACTGGTTACAGGCTATTTTCACCATCATGAGCAGCGCCGGTTCGATTGTGTTCGCGAATCTGTCGGTGCTGTTTGCCGTTGGGGTTGCCGTCGGGCTGGCAAAAAATGATAAAGGTACGGCAGGGCTGGCGGCGTTACTCGCGTTTCTGGTCATGAATGCCACCATTAACGCACTGCTGATCCTCACCGGAAAACTGGCGCACGAGAATCCCGGGGCGGTCGGGCAAGGCATGACGCTGGGGATCCAGACGCTGGAGACCGGCGTATTTGGTGGGGTGGTCATTGGTCTTGTGACCTGCGCGCTGCATCATCGGTTTAATAAGATCGCGCTGCCACAATTTCTGGGATTCTTTGGCGGGTCACGCTTTGTGCCGATTATCAGCTCACTGGCTGCGATCCTGGTCGGAGCCTTAATGACCGTAGTCTGGCCACATTTCCAGAAGCTGATCTTTGGTCTGGGCGGGCTGGTGGATGCGACCGGTTATCTGGGAACACTGCTGTACGGCTTCATTTTGCGCATGCTGGGCCCGTTCGGTTTACACCACATCTTCTACCTTCCGTTCTGGACCACCGCGCTTGGCGGCAGCGAGATTGTCAACGGACAACTGGTTGAAGGTACGCAGCGGATCTTCTTCGCTCAGCTGGCCGATCCCACGACGCGCCAGTTTTATGAAGGAACGTCGCGCTTCATGTCCGGGCGCTTTATCACGATGATGTTTGGTTTGCTCGGGGCCTGCCTTGCGATGTACCACACGGCTAAACCGGAGAACAAAAAACGCGTCGCGGGGTTGTTGCTTTCAGCGGCATTAACCTCCTTCCTGACGGGGATCACCGAGCCCATCGAGTTCTCCTTCCTGTTTATCGCGCCGGTGCTGTACGTCATTCACGCATTTTTTGACGGGCTGGCGTTTATGCTCGCGCATATTTTACACATCACCATTGGGCAGACCTTCTCCGGCGGTTTTATCGACTTTGTGCTGTTCGGCATTTTGCAGGGGGAGGCCAAAACCCACTGGATGTTAGTGCCGCTGGTGGGCGTACCGTGGTTCTTCCTCTACTACTTCACGTTCCGATATCTGATTAATCGCTTTGATTTTGCCACGCCGGGTCGGGAAAAGGAGGCGGTGGCCAATGACGTGACGTTCGCCCAGAACGAACGCGCAAGTGCAGTGATCGCCGGACTGGGCGGAAAAGACAATCTGGAAGAGGTGGACTGCTGCGCCACGCGTCTTCGCGTCACGGTTAAAGACGGCAGCAAAGTGAATGACGCGGCGCTGAAAGCCACCGGTGCGCGCGGCGTGATTGTGCGCGGGAATGGCGTTCAGGTCATTTATGGTCCGCATGTCACGATTATCAAAAACGAAGTGGAAGAGATCTTATCGTAATGAAAACTGTACTGGATACCCTGAAGGGAAAACTGGTCGTCTCCTGTCAGGCGCTCGAGAACGAACCGTTGCATAGCCCGTTTATTATGTCGCGGATGGCGCTGGCGGCGCGTCAGGGAGGGGCTGCGGCCATCCGTGCTAACAGCGTGGTGGATATCGAGGCGATTAAAGAGCAGGTTACGCTGCCGGTTATTGGCATCATCAAGCGGGAGTACCCCGACAGCGAGGTGTTTATCACCGCGACGATGAAAGAGGTGGATGAACTGATGACCGTCTCCCCGGCGATCATTGCGCTTGATGCGACCGACAGGGCGCGGCCTGGCGGGGAATCTCTGGCAACGCTGGTTACGCGCATTCGTACCCGTTACCCCTCGGTGCTGCTTATGGCTGATATAGCCACTGTTGATGAGGCCGTCACGGCGCAGGCGCTGGGGTTTGATTGTGTCGGGACCACGCTTTACGGCTATACCGCGCAGACCGCCGGACACGCCTTACCCGATGAAGACTGTCAGTTTCTGAAAGCGGTACTGGCAGCCGTCACGGTACCGGTGGTGGCCGAAGGTAACGTGGACACCCCGGAACGCGCCGCCAGATGTCTTGCGCTGGGGGCGCATATGGTGGTGGTGGGTGGGGCAATCACCCGCCCGCAGCAGATTACGGAACGCTTTATGGCGGCAATTGACGCGCAAAGCACCGATCGAGCATGACCATCTCACGGGGATCTGCGATACTTATCGTTTATCCCCTTAACTGAGATGACTATGCAGTACCCGATTAACGAGATGTTCCAGACCCTGCAAGGCGAGGGTTACTTTACCGGTGTTCCCGCAATTTTTATTCGTTTACAGGGATGCCCGGTTGGCTGTGCCTGGTGTGATACCAAACATACGTGGGATAAACTCGCAGATCGGGAAGTGTCGCTGTTTAGCGTTCTGGCGAAAACCAAAGAGAGCGATAAGTGGGGTGCTGGCAGCGCGGAAGATCTGCTGGCCATTATTGGCCGCCAGGGCTGGACGGCGCGCCATGTGGTCATTACCGGGGGCGAACCCTGCATCCACGATCTGACGCCGCTGACCGAACTGCTCGAAAAGAACGGCTACAGTTGCCAGATTGAAACCAGCGGTACGCATGAAGTGCGCTGCTCCCACACCACCTGGGTAACGGTATCGCCTAAAGTAAACATGCGCGGCGGGTACGACGTACTGTCTCAGGCGCTGGAACGTGCTGATGAGATTAAACACCCGGTAGGGCGAGTACGTGATATCGAAGCGCTGGATGAACTGCTGGCGACGCTGACGGACGAAAAACAGCGCGTGATTGCGCTGCAGCCTATCAGCCAGAAAGAAGACGCCACGCGCCTGTGCATTGAAACCTGTATCGCGCGTAACTGGCGCCTGTCGATGCAGACGCACAAATACCTGAATATTGCCTAAAAAAAGCCCGGTGGCGCTAGCGCTTACCGGGCCTACGTTTCCAGGCTTTTGTTGGCCGGGTAAGGCGAAGCCG
>NZ_JALW01000103.1:0-10409 GCF_000710795.1 Enterobacter sp. T1-1
GACAAAGGCAGCCTGAGCGCCCATCCCCGCTTTCCCCACGCCGGACCCCTGCCCCGCCACGGACGGGATCCTGAAGGTCTGGAAAAAATCCTGCGTAACTATTTTAAAGCCCCGGTCAAACTGATCGCCAACGTACCGCAGTGGATGCCGCTTTCACCGCGCGAGCAGGCGCAGCTGGGAGCAGGACGCCGCGTGCCGCGGATGGGCGAATCTGCGTTTCTGGGCGTGGCGGTCCGCGACGTGCAGCATAAATTTCGCATCGAGATTGGCCCACTCAGCGCGGAAGAGTACAACCGGTTTTTGCCCGGTGAAGCATGGGTAACCGAACTGCGGGACTGGGTACGCCAGTACGCAGGGGTGGAATTTGAATGGGAAACACGGGTGATCCTGCGCGCTGACGCCGTGCAGGGCGCCACGCTCGGCAGCACCGGGCGATTGGGGTACAACACCTGGCTGGGCCTTCAGCCGCAGCCTGTCCCGCGTGGCGATCTGGTGTATCGCGCAGAGCGGTAATCCTTCCGTATACCGAATCATTGTTAATGGAAACTAACATGTCAGAAATTAGCCGTGCCGTGCTTTTCGGCAAACTGGATACGCTGTTATTTACCTCTCTGGAAAGCGCCACCGCGTTCTGCAAGCTGCGCGGCAACCCCTACGTCGAGCTGGTGCACTGGCTGCATCAGTTGATGCAGCAGCAGGATGGCGATCTGCAACAGGTGATCCGTCATTTTGCCCTCGACGAACAGCAGCTGACGCGCGATATCGTGGCGGCGCTCGATGCCCTGCCGCGCGGAGCCAGTTCCGTTTCCGATCTCTCCGAACATATCGACAGCGCCGTCGAGCGCGCCTGGGTCTATGGATCGCTGAAGTTTGGCGTCAGCCGTATCCGCGGCGGCCATCTGCTGATCGGCATTCTGAAAACCTGGAATCTGGCGAACGTGCTGAAGAGCATCTCGGCGCAGTTTACCCGTCTTAACGTCGAGGTGCTGATTGAGCAGTTCGATACTATCTGTGCTAACAGCAAAGAGACGCAGCAGGCCGCTGCCGCAGTGGATGCGCCAGCCGGTTCGGTGCCTGCTGCCCAGGGGACGCTGGCCCAGTATGGTCAGGACCTGACCGCCCGTGCCCGTGAAGGCAAAATTGACCCGGTGGTTGGGCGCGATGAAGAGATCCGCCAGATGATCGATATCCTGATGCGTCGCCGCCAGAACAACCCGCTGCTGACCGGGGAAGCCGGCGTCGGAAAAACGGCGGTGGTGGAAGGGCTGGCGCTGCGCATCGCCGACGGCGATGTGCCGGAGCCGCTGCAAAACATTCAGCTGTGGCTGCTGGATATCGGTATGCTGCAGGCCGGTGCCGGGATGAAAGGCGAGTTCGAAGCCCGTCTGCAGGCATTAATCAATGAAGTGCAGTCCAGCGCCATGCCAGTCATTCTGTTTATCGATGAAATCCACACCCTGATCGGTGCGGGCGGTCAGCAGGGCACCGGTGATGCCGCCAACCTGCTGAAGCCAGCGCTGGCGCGTGGACAACTGCGTACCATTGGCGCCACTACCTGGGCGGAATACAAAAAATACATCGAGAAAGATCCGGCACTGACCCGTCGCTTCCAGACGGTGCAGGTACATGAACCCGATGAGGCCAAAGCGGTTCTGATGCTGCGCAGCACCGTGTCGCCGCTGGAGACCCACCACCAGGTCTTACTGCTCGACGAAGCGGTTAGCGCAGCCGTGAAGCTTTCGCATCGCTACATTCCGGCCCGTCAGTTGCCGGATAAAGCCGTTGCGCTGCTGGATACGGCCTGCGCCCGCGTGGCGGTGAGCCAGAGTGCACCTCCGGCGCAGCTGGAAGATTGCCTGCGCCATCTTGCGGCGCTGGACGTAGAAATTGAGATAGCGGAGCGCGAAGCGCGCGTCGGTGCAGGGGAATCTGAGCGCGTCACGGCATTAACCGCAGAGCGTGACGCGTATGAGGCCAAACGTGAGGCCCTGGCCCGGCGCTGGGAAGACGAGCGTAGCCTGGTGCAGGAGATCATTCGCCTGCGTGCCGCACTGTTTGCGGCGGGTGATAAGGATACCGCTGAGCTGCGCAGCCAACTGGCAGAGCAGCAGCAGGCGCTGAACGCCTTACAGGGTGATGAACCGTTGCTGTTTGCCGCTGTGGATGAAAACGTGGTGGCGGCCGTAGTCTCTGACTGGACCGGCATCCCGCTGGGCCGGATGGTGAAAAACGAGATTGATGCGGTACTGAACCTCGCCGACACGCTGAACCAGCGGGTGATTGGCCAGCGTCACGGTCTGGATCTGATTGCCCGCCGGGTGAAAACCTCCCGGGCAAAACTCGACGATCCGAACAAGCCGGTTGGCGTGTTTATGCTCTGTGGCCCGTCCGGCGTGGGGAAAACCGAAACCGCGCTGGCGCTGGCGGAGTCGCTGTACGGTGGTGAGCAGAACGTCATTACCATCAATATGAGTGAATTCCAGGAAGCGCACACCGTTTCCACCTTAAAAGGTGCACCCCCGGGATACGTCGGGTATGGTGAAGGCGGGGTGTTAACCGAGGCCGTCCGTCGCCGTCCTTACAGCGTGGTGCTGCTGGACGAAATCGAAAAAGCGCACCCGGACGTACATGAGATCTTCTTCCAGGTCTTCGACAAAGGCTGGATGGAGGATGGCGAAGGTCGTCACATTGATTTCCGTAATACGATTATTATTCTGACGTCTAACGTCGGGACCGAGCTTATCAGCGCCATGTGTGCCGATCCGGAACTGATGCCGGAGCCGGAGGCGTTAAGCGGGGCGCTGCGCCAGCCGCTGCTGGAGGTGTTCCCACCGGCGCTGCTGGGCCGTCTGCTGGTGGTGCCGTACTATCCGCTGAGCGACGCGATGCTGGGGCAGATTGTTCGCCTGCAGCTCAAACGCATTCAGCGTCGGCTGGAAGAGAATCACAATATTATTTCCGAGTTTGATGACAGCGTTGTAGAACAGATTGTTCAGCGCTGTACCGAGGTGGAATCAGGTGGACGTATGGTGGATGCGATCCTGACCAACACCTTGCTGCCTCAGATGAGTCAGATATTACTTACCGCCAGCCGCAGCGACGAGCAGTACCGACGTCTGCATGTCACCTGCGAGCAGGGCGAGTTTCACTGTCAGTTTGCCGCGTAATAATCATCAAGAGAACTGTAAAAGATGACGGATAATGATAACAATCGGACTGTCCCAAACGCGCTCCCGGTCGGGTATCGCTTCAACGAGTTTGAAATTAAAGAGGTGATTGGCGGCGGCGGATTCGGCATCGTCTATCGCGCCTGGGATCACCAGCTCGAACGCACTATCGCTATCAAAGAATTTATGCCTTCCTCGCTCGCCGTGCGCGGCGACGACATGACGCTGGTACTGCGCAGCGAACGCTTTGGCAAAGCGTTTTCGGCGGGGCTGAACAGCTTCATTCAGGAAGCCCGCCTGCTGGCGCGCTTCAACCACCCGAACCTGCTGCACGTGTTGCGCTTCTGGGTGCAAAACGATACGGCTTACATGGGCACGCTGTTTTACAGCGGCACCACGCTTTCTCGCCTGCGCGAGGAGAAGCCGGAGCTGATTAACGAGGCATGGATCCGTCGTACGCTGCCGATGCTGTTTGGCGCAATCAAGACCATCCATGACGAGGGCTATCTGCACCGCGATATTTCGCTGGATAACATTCAGATCCAGGATAACGGCCTGCCGGTGCTGCTGGACTTCGGCTCCGCGCGCCGCACCATCGGTAACCTCTCTGACGAAACCGAAACCATGCTGCGTCCGGGCTTTGCGCCTATCGAGCAGTACACCGACGACAACGAAAGCGAGCAGGGACCGTGGACGGATATCTACGCGCTCGGCGCGGTGCTGCGCACCCTGATCGTGGGCTCACCGCCACCGGTCAGCGTGGTGCGTTCCATTCAGGATACCTGCAAACCGCTGGCGGAAATCCAGCCGCAGGGGTACTCCCTGTCGCTGTTGCAGGCTATCGACCGTGCCCTGGCGTTGCACATGGAAGACCGTCCGCAGTCTATTGATGAGTTCGCGGCGTTAATCGAGATGCCGGTCGCCGGTATCGATGACGTGTTGACTGCTAAAAAACCGGGCACCATGCTGGTGCCGGTGGAAGAAGAGGCACCGGCTTCGGCGTTTGACTGGCGTCGTTACAAGATCCCCGGGATGGTTGCCGCGGGGGTGCTGGTTGGGGTGGTCGCTGGCGCGATGCTGTTCAGCGGCGGCCACGATGCGCCAGAACAGGCTGCGCAAGCGCCGGAAGCATCCCGCACGACGGAAACCGCATCGAACGCGCCAGATGTCAAACAGGAGACCGCGAAGGTAAGCGAACAAGCGGCAACGCCTGCGACAGCGCAACCGACGCCGCCACCGGTTGAAGCCAGCCCGATTGCTCTGGTCTACATTCGCATTCTTGACGGCGAGACGTTGAAAGTGAACGGCGAGCCAAAAGCGCTGCGTCCGGCGAACAACGGCTATGCATCGCTCAAGCTGCCAGCGGGTGAGGTGAGCATTGAACTGCAGGGCAACGGCAGAACCCGTAGCCAGACGCTGGATATCGTGAAGCCTGGCACCTGGCTGGTGAATCCGTAAACAAGGCGAAAAGGGACTGGTAACAGGACGGAGCGAATGTACAACATAAAATTTGTCTATCTTTTCAGCGAGAACGTCTCGCCCGCGCTTTTTGCGAAAATTATCCGCCCGTCCGTTGCCGGGCAGTGGATTATGTCGGTGCCCGACAATTCGCTGCGCTCGCTGTTTACACGTTACGACTTGCTGCACTCCATCACTGGCGCGAATCCTTATCAGTCCGGGCGCGATACCCGTAAGCTGATTGTGCAGGATCTCGACATGGGAAGAGTGGTGGCGATCGACGAGAGCTATCGTAACTGGTCGTCAGTGACGGAGATATTTTATATCAATGCTGATGGCCGACTGCAGGCTGCCTCGCTGGACGGTCTGGGCTGGTACCCGGTGAGTACAATTGTCGACCGCTACGAAACCATGGTGCGAACCTATGGCTCCCGCCCTGCGCCAACGGTGCTGCCGAAACAGGTAGTCAAATCCAAAGCGGCACAGATGCCGGACGAGCCGACGCCGGGCAAAGACGGTAAAACCTATGCGGCACAGCTGGAGAATATGACCAAAGCTGAACGCTGGCAGGCGCGTAAGGATCTGATTGCGAAGGGGAGTAATAGCCTCTATCCGGATGCGCAAATCGCGGCTAAGCGGCTGGCGGCGAATAATATCGCGGTTGAGAAAGCGAAGCTGGCAGAGAATGTGTATAAGACCGTGAACCCGCTTGAGGCCACGCCGGGAGTACCGGAGGGGTGGAAGGATATCAGTAATGATGCGGGTGCTTTGAAGAAATATGGTCTGGATAAAGAAGTTCTTTTTGACCATGCCGATACGCCTGACTTCCTGGCGCGAGTTTATCAACCTGATTCTGCGGTTTTTGGCAGTGACATGAATCCAACAATCGTGTTCAGAGGATCAAGGCAACCTGAGTTTTTTCCCACGAAGAACATGGCTGACTGGATAAACAATGGTGCTCAAGGTTTAGGTATGGAGTCTGATTATTATAAGCGGGCAGTACGCTTGGGATCACGTCTGGCTAAATCGGTATCTAAAATCGATATTGCAGGCCACTCTCTGGGTGGTGGGTTGGCCTCTGCTACCTCTATCGCAAGCGGTCAGGCTGGATGGACATTCAATGCGGCTGGTCTGCATTCAACCACTGTTGAAAAATACGGTGGAAGCTTGCTGGGTGAGGCGGATAATATTCAGGCTTATCGTGTTGAAGGTGAATTGCTGACAAAAATCCAGGAAGTTAATCTGGCGGAAGACTATAAAATGTTGAAAGGCCACATCCCAACGCTTATAGCCAAAGAAGAAATCTCTGCCATTATGCCTAATGCTGCTGGAGTTGTTCACGATCTTCCCGGCGGGACAGGCGGTCCATTGGACCGCCATGGCATTGGTCAGGCAATAGATTGCATAGAACAGCAAAAGGATGAAGACATTTCAATTATTAGGAGTCGTGCATGAAATCGTTCTTATCAGGCTGGATAATGCTTTGTTTGATTTTAATGGTACAGGGGTGTAAACAAAATATGGATTTAAAACCAGATAATTACTTTAGCGGACAACAGCTCACATTAGCTCGTGCAATCGAGAATGGCGAAGTTGATGAGGTAATTAAATTAGCGTCAGGGACGGATTTAAACAAACCCGGTAAAGAAGATATGACATTGTTATTTTGGGCTGTCATGAATTCGATCAATAATCAGAAAACACCGGAGCGGTTAAATATTATCACCATGCTGATTAAAGCGGGTGCAGACCCTCTGCAACCGAGGCCACAAGGAAAAAATAGTCCAGCTGAGTTTGTTTTAATGGCAGACAACGCGGACTGGATCAAGGCGATGTTAAATGCGGGTTTATCGCCAAATGCCGTTGATAAAACTTTTGGGAAACCAATTATTTTCCAAACACTTGAAGCCAAAAACACCAAGACGTTGCAGGCTATGCTTGATAAAGGTGCCGATATAAATATCACCGATTCTTTGGGAAATACGCTACTTATTGATGCCCTGGATTTCCACTCGTACGATCATGTTCTTCTTTTACTTGAACGCGGGGCTGACCCTGAAATCAAAGCTGATAATGGTTGGACGATGGGTAATCAGTTGCAGCGTTTCCTCGATAGGGCGAAGGTAGGCAGCGACGAATATAAAAAACTTAACGAAATTAAAGATGTGCTTATTCAACATGGCGGAAAATGGCCACCAACTCCGGTTAAATAGGAAACGTATAACATATGCATCTTACTGCTCGTCGGATGCCGATTTTCATATTTCTATTACAGGGATGTATATAGAAGCCAAATCCGCAAGACTACTTAAGCGGCAAGCTAGGTGAAGTTAAAAAAGCTCCCGTAAATCGCTCTTAACAAACCCAGATAACATGATATGACTTGTTGTTCTGGGCGGTTGGATGGTCTTTTAACTGACACAAAAGAAGATGATAAGTCATATCAACCCTTAAACCAAATAAAAGAAAAATGAATCATTACGGCGGTAAATGGCCACTTGCGGCAGTATAATAAGAGATAAACAGGTCATGACTGTAAAAGACAAAGTTTTCTTTTTCTGGGGTGGCATGGATACTCTTGCCATCATACTTTATTGTCTGAATTCAGTGCGGAAGGGAAGAATACCTGTCATTTCGGATGCTTTATCATTTATTGATTTATGGTCTGCACACAGCACTTTGGTGCCTGGTGCACTGGTGTTACTTCTTTTTGCTTTGGATTTAGGGCTACTGCTTTCTTTTGTTCTCTCGGCAATTTTTTTCTTTAAGCGGCAACGCTGTGCAGTTAAGTTCGCTCTGTTTCAAGAAGTTTTTCGGTTGATCTCATTTCGCTGTTCCGTTGCGTTTTTCCCGCTGCTTGCAGATGTTACTGGTATATCGAATGTTTGGGTTAATCTTGTTTTGTTTATGATCTCCGAGACGCTGAAATTGTACTCCCTAATATATTATAAATATGCTAAGAAAGGGGTTCGTGCGGAGTAAAGGCTTTTAATCAAGCGCTGAAGGGATATGTGTATTCGAAGCTTTTTAGCATTAGTTATCATAAATCTTTTGCGAGGATGCAGCTGGGATGGAGAATTGTAATTCCTGGATTATTTCAATGATTCTCAGTTTACGTTGGTTAAGGCATTTGAGCGTGGAGAGTTAATGAATACGCTTTATGATAAAAAAACACAACCGCGTCTACAGAGTGGTAAGTGGCCACCCGAATCGATTAAATGAGGGCTTGAGTGAATATAACTGCAAAAAATAAAATATTCTATTTCTGGGGCATTATGGATGTCATCGGCATTGTGTTTTATTTTGTCGGCCCATACCACTTGCTTCAGTCATGGTGGGATTCTACCGGTGGGAATTTTGGTGTCATCATCTTCATGCTGATAGCAGGAGGGGTAAACGGTTTATTGACGGGTCTTTTTTACCTCGTATACCTTCTGTGGCCGGTTTCATTACTCTTTTCTGCCTGGTTTTTTTTCACAACTCACCGATATGCCGTCCGGTTTGCTCTGGCGCAGGAAGTGCTACGCCTGCTCACCATGAGTTGTTCGGTGACCTTGTTCCCGATGATTATTGTCGGTCTCGGAATGAGTGTTATATCTCTTAATATCACGCTGTTCATTTTGTCTGAAATAGTAAAAATTGGCTCGCTCATATTTGTAATGAAAAAATGGGATGCGGGTGATGGGGTAAACAAATTTTTACCGTTAACTGAACGGGACTATATCGAAAGGGCCCTCAGACTGGCGCAAAAAAGATATGCGGAAATTAATGGCAAGTACCCCAGGGAGCCAATTTTACATATGTATGATGAGATTGTGCAGCAGTTACGCATTCTGAAAAAGATTGTGATCAAAAACAAAGCTGACAAATCCGTATTAAAGAGAATGACTTTTGGCATTTATGCGGTCAGAGAATTTGAAAACTCAGATGAGCTCTTTTTCGAGAGACTGACGGAAGCATGGTATATCGCAGATCAACGTCTCCGTGGCGTTAAAGTGAAATTACCGCATGAAGTGGATCCTGACTATGTTCAGAAACAATGCGTACTGGCGGAAAAATACCCTGACGAGTTTTGAGAGTTATGGATATCATTTCCTCAATATATCTTTCCTCCTGAAGGATCCATAATGGTCGATCTACACAGCGAAGATGCGGTAATTAATCACTATGCTGACCGCTACCGCAATCTTATGCCGTTAAACCTCAGGAAGGTGTCACGGCAAAAGAGTTCCGATAAGGTCTGGGATGAAACATTGCCGCTCGTCACAACGGAGGTCGTTTCGCGCGATAACGCGCTCGGTGCCTTAGTGGGATTGGCCGTTGGCGATGCCGTCGGGACAACGCTTGAATTTAAAGCACGGGATAGCGAAAACGTTAGTGATATGCAGGGTGGTGGTCCCTTCATGTTAAACGCGGGTGAATGGACAGACGACACATCCATGGCTTTGTGTGTGGCGGAAACCTATCTTGCCGAAAATCGAATGAATACAGATACCCTTAGAAAGCTCCTTCTGAGGTGGTATCAAACTGGAGAGAACAGCAGTAACGGACGTTGTTTCGATATTGGCAATACAACGCGTTTCGCTCTGGAACAATATCTACATGTTGGGCCTTCCTGGTACGGTAACACGGAGAAACATACCGCGGGGAATGCCGGACTTGTTCGCCAGGCTCCTGTGTCGATCTTCCGCCGAAAGTCACTCAGGGCGATTTATTTTGAATCGCAGGCACAGAGCAGAGCAACTCACGGAGCGGTAGAGTCTATCGATGCATGTCAATTTTTGGGGCTGATTCTGCATCATCTGATTAATGGTCATCAAAAAGAAGAGGCATTTTCACCCCATGTTTTTCCTTTATGTGCACGGGTCATGATAATCAACGCGGGTGAGTACAAGCATAAAGCCCGTCATCAGATTCGTTCCAGCGGTTATGTAATCGATACGCTTGAAGCAGCAATGTGGGCGGTATGGAATACGGATAATTTCCGTGATGCGATCCTTCTTGCCACCAATCTGGCGGATGATGCCGATAGCGTCGCGGCAACGGCAGGGCAACTTGCCGGTGCATTGTATGGTTATTCTGAGATACCGCAGGACTGGAAAGACAAACTGGTACAACATGAACGTATTGCTGCGCTGGCGTGTGATTTGTTTGACAGAGCACCAGAGGACAACTTTCTCTAGTACGGGAGTTAAAGGAGAAGCGTGAATAAACAAAGTTATACAGCGATGGATTATATTGAAAATGCCCTCGGCATTATTCAGGAGCGAAAGTCAATTCATCCCTCTTTTTCTTTGTATAACATGGCTGAAAAACAAGTGGCGTATGTCAGGGATATCCTGACAGGAAAGAATAAAGATAAAAGTAAACTCCATGCGTTAAATCTTGGCGCTATGGCTGCAAAAGAATTTGAAACTACCGATGAAGAGCTTGCCCGGCATCTGTCAAATGTAAACTACATCGCTTCGCAGATGGCACAAGGGTTAAAAGTTATTCTTCCTCATGAGCAGGATAATGAATATCTAAAAAGGCAAAAGCGGTATCGAAATTAAGCAGACGGTGACTTGTGCATATCCCAAAACGTCTTGTCAATAATCTCGTCTTTGTTGATACATTTATTTAGCATAAAACATTACGGAATAACGATTATGCTCAACCGAATTACCGTCCAGCTCCCGGTCGAGGGGCTGCTCTTCTGGAAACTCTCCGGCCGCGAGGCGATGTCCGAGTCGTTCGTCCTGACGCTGACCCTGCTCGGCACAGATGCGCGTATCGACCGCAGCA
>NZ_JALW01000104.1:0-394 GCF_000710795.1 Enterobacter sp. T1-1
GTCGCTTAACCTCACAACCCGAAGATGTTTCACTTCTGATTGCGAAAATTTGAGAGACTCGAACACACATAACATGTGTGTCGTTTCAATTTTCAGCTTGATCCAGATTTTTAAAGAGCAAATATCTCAAACATGACTCGCAAGTCAGTTTTGAGATATGACGGCAGGTGACTTTCACTCACGAACCAGCAAGTGGCGTCCCCTAGGGGATTCGAACCCCTGTTACCGCCGTGAAAGGGCGGTGTCCTGGGCCTCTAGACGAAGGGGACGTACAGTCTCAATCGCAAGACGCCTTGCTATTTACTTTTCATCAGACAATCTGTGTGAGCACTGCAAAGGCAGGTTCTTTAAGGTAAGGAGGTGATCCAACCGCAGGTTCCCCTACGGTTACCTT
>NZ_JALW01000105.1:0-3370 GCF_000710795.1 Enterobacter sp. T1-1
AGAGGGCCGGGGTGAGGGCATCATACCGCACCTATTTTATATTTATAAACAGGACGTTAATTATGAATAACCAGGAAAAATTACGCATCTCAACGACGCCACGCGCATTACCTTCGCCCAAAAGGGGCTTCTTTAAGCGCCCACTGCCCCGGCGTTTTACCGGTCCACGCGCTGAAGACCTCAATGAATGCGCTGACGCTGCTGTAACCGCAAGACAGCGCAATCCATCCCACCGGCTTCCCCGCGGCCAACCACTCCATTGCCTGCATTACCCGCGCCAGTTGCCGCCAGTTAACGAAGTTCATTCCGGTCTGGGCACGAAAACGACGGTTGAACGTACGCACGCTCATCCCCGCCTGGCGGGCATGGTTCTCAACCGTCTGATTATCATCGACAAACTGCAGCAAATGCCTGACTACGTCCTTCAGACGCGGATCCGTCGGCACGGGCAGAGTAAAGTGCACCTGAGGTGCCACGGCAAGCTCATCCAGCAGCAGGGTGAGCTTTCGCGGATCGTACTCGCTTTCAGCAACGCTTAAGCGGGAAAACAGTGCATGGGTAAGATCGTCGGGCTCGAACAGGGCGGGCACATCGGGAAGCCTTGCGCAGCAGGCGGGGTCAAGATAGATGGCGCTGCCTTCTATCGCGCTTTCAGAAAAGGCGGCGTGCTGATTGCCAGGCGGGATCCAGCCGATGTGTTTTGCCGGTACGACCGAGCGCCCCTGCTGCGACTCAATCACCAGCAGACCCGTTGCAATGCGCCACAGCTGCCCAGCGCGATGGCTGTGCCAGGGGGTTCGGTACCCGCCAGGATGAAGGAGCGTCTCAGTACTGACCATATCATTTTGACCGAAAACCGTTATTCATCGGCGTATTACAGAAACTGCGTCTTCTGCTGTCAAGGATAATGGCGACTAAACCACATAAGGAGCCCTTAATGAGCATAATCACATCCCTGATAGCCGACACCGACAATGCCGCACAGCGCGAAAAGATGGCGTGCCTGTTAACCCGCTTATTCAACGGCGATATCGATCCGGCAGAGGTCTTTACGCCCGATTACCAGCAGGTTACGGACGGTTACACGCTTGATTACCGGGGATTTATCCAGCACCTGAGCCACGTCAGCTCGCAGACTCGCACGATCGCCTTTACCGTGGCGGAGATAGCCTGTCATGACGAACTTCTGGCTGACCGGCATATCGTGACGGTCACGTATCCTGGCGGTCGTCAGGCAGAGATCGAGGTTTACCTGTTTGCCGCGCTGCGTGAAGGGAAAATCTGGCGGATCCATGAAGTCACGCGGGCCCTCAGCGGCGATGCTTCAGATCGCACGCTGGCCCATGCGACAGAGTAACGTCACTCCGCCGGGCGCGGTACGCTACGGTTATATACCTCAACATAACGCGCAAATTTTCCGATAAACACGCCCGCAAATACCCCGCCTGAGATAATCGCCAGCGCGCTCATGGCGGGTTGCTGCATAGTATGGGGAGAGATGGCGCTCATCACGCCCAGCACATACTTCACCGCGAACGCCAGCATCATAAACGGCAGCGCGGTGTAGTCTGCCTGACGGTGGAGGCTGCGCGGTGCCTCAGCTCGGGTGATAGCTGCCTGCTTAATCAGGAAGTACCCCAGTGCCGCACCGGCAAGGATCCCCGCCGTCCACAATGCAACAGTCGCAGGAGTCAGCGTGCGATAGACCACCAGATCGTAAATATCCCAGATAAGAAAAATGCCCGGAATGATAGCAAGCCGCTCCAGCGTCACGGTGGCCGGCTTGCGGGCTTTAATGCCGCGGGAGATAAGGAAGATAAACAGCACCCACACCCAGGCGGGTGTGTGCGTAACGACACCGAGCAGAAATTCAAACATGGAGATCACCATGGACGATCGCGGCTCCTGCCGCCCTGAACGCGTATTGCGCATAACGGCAGGAGCGCCATTATGCGCAGGTCTTTTACAGCGATTTTTTCAGGCGACGAACCGCCTCTTTCAGCTCTTCATCCGTTGGCGTGACAAACGACATACGCAGCGTCGAATGGTCTGGCTCATTGCAGTAGAAAAATTCGCCCGGCACAAATACTACGCCGTTACTTAACGTCTTTTCCAGCCAGCGCGTGGTATTACTACCATTTTTCATATTCGCCCACAGGAACATGCCGCCCTTCGGCTTGTGGAACGACATCACATCGCTCAGCTCGGCTTCCAGTTCGTTGGCGAACGTCTGGTACTTCTGACGATAGGCTTCGCGGATCATTTTGATCTGCCCGGCCAGACGCCCGGTTTTCAGGTATTCGTAAGTCATCAGCTGCGACAGCGTACTGGTGTGCAGATCGGTGGTTTGCTTCAGGTTCACCACCGCACGCTTCAGCCACTCCGGCACCAGCACCCAGCCCACACGGGTGCCCGGCGCGAGAATTTTAGAGAAGGTTGAGGTATACACCACGTTCTCTTCGTTGCCGATATCTTTGGCATGGGCAATTAACGGGCGGAAAACTTCGTCGGTGTAATTGATTTCACTGTACGGATCGTCTTCGATAATCACAAAGTCATAGCGCTTCGAGAGTTCCACCAGCTGTTTACGGCGCGCCTCAGACAGCGTAACGCCACCCGGGTTACCAAATGTCGGCACAATATAAACCGCTTTGATGGGTTTATTTGCCACCAGGGCTTCGAGTTCATCCACTTTCATGCCGTCGCCATCGGTGCCAACGGATTCGAAATTCGCCTGCGCCAGACCAAAGACCTGCAGCGCGGCAAGATAGGTTGGGCGTTCGACGACGACGGTATCGCCCGGATTAATTAACGCGCGCGCCAGCACGTCGAGGGATTGTTGTGAACCGGAGGTCACGACCACATCATCCGCTTTGCAGCGGATCCCGCGCCCTTCGCAGATGCGCTGAATCTCTTCCCGCAGTCCCGGCACACCCTCGGTCAGACCATACTGGAAGGCTTCACCAAAATGCTGCGACAGTACGGCATCAGCGGCGATTTTCAGGCCTTCGTGATCGAACAAGGCCGGGTTAGGAATACCCCCACCCAGCGAAATGACGCCTGCCATTTTGCTATGTTTTAATAATTCACGGATGGCGGAAGATTGCAGGCCCTGCGCGCTGCTGGCGAGTTTGTTTGCAGACATTCTTTGATTACCTTCTTTTTTATATTGTGCCCAATCTTAGCAGAATATGAGCAATAAATTCCGTTAGCTTCGGGAGGGGACGTAAATCCTGACGCCACAGTAAATGCACCGGCCTCGGCGCGGGTGTAAACGGCTCCAGAACCCGAACCAGCCTGCCGCTTGCCAGCTCTTCCGCCACCAGCACCTCCGGCTGCAGAAGCAGCCCCGCCCCGGCGCGCGCCGCCA
>NZ_JALW01000106.1:0-5600 GCF_000710795.1 Enterobacter sp. T1-1
ATAGATCCAGCGGGGGTGATTAGCTCAGTTGGTAGAGCATCTCCTTTACACGGAGGGGGTCGGCGGTTCGAGCCCGTCATCACCCACCATTTCGGGTCGTTAGCTCAGTTGGTAGAGCAGTTGACTTTTAATCAATTGGTCGCAGGTTCGAATCCTGCACGACCCACCAATGTAAAAAAGCGCCCTAAAGGCGCTTTTTTACTATCTGCGATATGGACGGTTCGAATCTTTTGCACAGAAACTTCCTGTAGCCGCTCCAGCCAGCCTAACGCCCTGCCAGATATAGCAGTTTTCCTCAAGCTCCCACCATCGGTGCCGATATCTCTGTTTTATGGTAAGAGGAAAGACTATGACGACCATTCAGACATCAACCCACCCTATTCAAACCAGTAACAGTGGTGGGAGTGCTTCCAGTGGCAACGATATTGCTGCCCAAATCAGCCGCATTACGGAGCAAATCACCAAACTGACTCAACAGCTAAAAGAGCTGCCAGAGAGTGCCGGCAGCCCGGAAGAGAAGAAAAAACAGCAGGAGCTCATTCAGGCACAGCTTAAAGTGCTGCAGACACAGCTTGCACAACTATTGCGCCAGCAGGCGGAAGAGGCCCAGAAGAAACAAGATCAGAAGCAGGGCAAAGTGGAAGGGGTAAACAACCCATCAGATGTCAATCAGATCGATATTTACATCTAATCATCTGCAGCATTAAACAGTGGGTCGCGTATGCGGGCTTCGGTTAACCGTTGCGCCTGGATACGCACCACTTCCCAGATAGCCTGTGCCGCCCCCGAAAGAGAACGATTTTTTCGTCGAACCAGCATCAGCTTTCTGTCAACCACCGGGGTCAACCGTCTTACAGCCAGCCGGCTCCCCTGTGGCAACGGCAGCGCCAGGGCAGGCAATACGCTGATCCCAATGCCTGCCTCAACCATAGGAAACAGCGTAGCCGGGTGACCAATCTCCTGCACGATGGTTGCTTTTACCCCCTGAGCATTCAGCGCGGAGTCAATCAACGGACGGCTGCCCGATGCATAATCCTGTAAAACCAGTTTCGCGCCCTGCAGCGTCTGCCAGCTGACATGAGGCAGTATTGCCAACGGATCGTCGTCCCGACAGAGCAGCAAAAAAGGCTCAGAAAGCACAATCTCACATTCCAGGTCACTCACCTGGCCGGGATCGATGACGATGCCAAAATCCACATCGCCCTGGCGGATGCTCTCCAGCACCCACTGTTGCGGCCTGTCGTGCAGCACAAAATCGATATCCGGATAGCGCTGATTACCCTCAGCAATACACTGCGGAATAAGATGCGCCGAAATCGTCTGGCTTGCTGCCACCCGTACGGTGCCAGAAAGCTGCTGCCCCAGTCTCCCGACATCCCTGAGCGTGCTGTTCAGTTCATCCAGTAACCGCTCCAGTCGCAGTGCCAGCTGCTGTCCGGCTTCGGTTAATACCACTTCACGCGTGGTGCGGTCGAGTAGACGCACACCTGTCTGGAGTTCCAGTTCTTTCACACTGTGGCTGACGGCCGACTGGCTCAGGCCAATGATCTCCCCTGCCCGGCTGAAGCTGCGGGCATGGGCCACGGTGACAAAAACGCGAAGCTGACGTAAGGAATAATTCATCTGTTTAATTCATGAATAGATGCAATAAATCAATTTTATTTCTCAAAGGGAACAAAGCACAATAGCGACATCTGTTTTCAGGAGTCATTATGAAACTATTTCGTATTCTTGATCCGTTTACACTTACCCTGGTCGTCACTGTTTTACTGGCCTCCTTCTTCCCCGCGCGCGGCGGTTTTGTGCCATTCTTTGAAGGACTCACTACCGCGGCCATCGCGCTGCTGTTCTTTATGCACGGCGCCAAACTCTCCCGCGAAGCCATTATCGCAGGGGGAAGCCACTGGCGACTCCACCTGTGGGTCATGTGCAGCACCTTTATTCTTTTCCCAATACTCGGCGTGCTGTTTGCGTGGTGGGCTCCGGTCAATGTTGACCCGGCGCTCTATACCGGTTTCCTCTACCTCTGTATTTTGCCAGCCACCGTCCAGTCCGCGATTGCCTTTACTTCGCTGGCAGGCGGCAACGTCGCGGCCGCTGTCTGCTCGGCATCGGCATCAAGCCTGTTAGGGATTTTCGTCTCGCCGCTGCTGGTTGGCCTGCTGATGAATATGCACGGTGCAGGCGGTAATCTGGAGCAGGTCGGGAAAATCTGTCTGCAGCTGCTTCTGCCATTTGTCCTTGGTCATCTTTCTCGTCCGTGGACGGGGGCGTTTGTGGCGAAGCACAAGAAATGGATCTCAAAAACCGATCAGACGTCGATCCTGCTGGTGGTTTACTCCGCCTTCAGCGAAGCCGTGGTGAATGGTATCTGGCATAAGGTGGGCGCAGGCTCGCTGCTGTTTATCGTAGTGGTCAGTATCGTCCTGCTGGCGATAGTCATTGCGGTAAACGTCTTTGTGGCACGCAAGTGCGGCTTCAACAAAGCAGACGAAATCACCATTGTGTTCTGCGGCTCGAAGAAAAGCCTGGCAAACGGCATCCCGATGGCCAACATTCTGTTCCCGACCTCAGTGATTGGGATGATGGTACTGCCGCTGATGATTTTCCATCAGATCCAGCTGATGGTCTGTGCGGTACTGGCGCGTCGTTACAAGCGTCAGACGGAAAAACTGGCGCAGGAAGAGACCCGCGCCGCGAAGGCTTAAGGACGTTTCAGGGGCTGAACCAGCTGGGTCAGCCCCTCGGTTTTAATCAGTAGCGTGATGGCCATCAGCTCACCCAGTCGTCCCGCCGGGAATTCATCCTTTCGGGCAAACCACAGAAGGTACTCTTCCGGCAAATCAATCAGCCTGCGGCCCTTATATTTACCGAACGGCATCTCCGTATTGGCGATCTCGACGAGCTGCTCTTTTTCCACGTTACTCTCCCAGCAGACGCATCATTTCTGCTTCATCGATTACCTCAATCCCGAGCTCCTGCGCTTTTGCAAGCTTGGAACCGGCGGCTTCCCCGGCGATCACCAGATCCGTTTTCTTCGACACGCTGCCCGCCACTTTTGCCCCCAGTGCCACCAGACGCGCCTTCGCATCATCCCGTGAAAGCTGGCTGAGACTGCCGGTCAGTACTACCGTTTTACCGGCAAACGGGCTGTCGATCTCTTCGGCATTGACGACGACCGGCGCAGGCCATTTAATGCCCTGCTCCAGCAGTTTTCCGATGACGTCGCGGTTGCTCTCTTCGGCAAAGAAGTTAAAGACGTGCGTGGCCACCACAATGCCAACATCAGGCACTTTTTGCAGCTCCTCAATGCTCGCTTTCTCCAGCGCGTCCAGCGTGCCAAAGTACGCCGCCAGACCTGCAGCGGTGGCTTCACCCACCTCACGAATACCAAGCGCATAGAGGAAACGGGCAAACGTGGTCTCTTTGGCGGCTTCCAGCGCATTCACCACATTCTGAGCCGACTTCGGCCCCATGCGGTCAAGACCGGTCAGCTTACCCGCCGTCAGTTTGAAAAGATCCGCAGGCGTATGGACATACTCTTTCTCAACCAGCTGATCGATAATTTTGTCGCCCATGCCGTCAACGTCCATTGCCCGTCGGGAAACGAAATGCTTGAGTGACTCTTTACGCTGCGCGCCACAGATTAATCCCCCGGTACAGCGAGCCACCGCTTCGCCTTCCACACGCTCTACGTCTGAGCCACATACCGGGCAATGCGTCGGAAACACGATGGCGCGCGTATCATCAGGGCGCTCTGACTGAACCACGTTGACGACCTGCGGGATCACATCTCCCGCCCGGCGAATCACCACTTTGTCACCAATACGCAGGCCAAGACGATCGATTTCATCCGCGTTATGCAGCGTGGCGTTGCTCACCAGCACACCGGCCACGTGCACCGGCTCCAGACGCGCAACCGGCGTGATGGCTCCGGTACGACCCACCTGGAACTCCACATCGCGGACAAAGGTCATCTGCTCCTGGGCCGGGAATTTAAACGCCACAGCCCAACGTGGTGCTCGCGCCACAAAGCCTAGCTGCTCCTGAAGCGCAAGCGAGTTAACCTTGATCACCACACCATCGATATCAAAACCGAGCGTCGGGCGGTCTTCTTCAACCTTGCGATAAAACGCAAGAACCGCCTCCGGTGAGTCGCAAAGCTGCACGCGGTTGCTGACCGGCAAGCCCCACGCTTTAAACTGCAGCAAACGCCCGAGGTGGGTGTCCGGCAGCTCCCCTCCTTCCAGAATACCGACGCCATAGCAGAAGAAAGTAAGCGGTCGCTTCGCGGTAATACGCGGGTCCAGTTGGCGTAAAGAGCCTGCCGCCGCGTTGCGCGGGTTCGCAAATACCTTCCCACCGGTGCGACGCGCCTCTTCGTTGATTTTCTCGAAGCCCGCCTGCGGCAGGAAAACTTCACCGCGCACTTCCAGACGAGCAGGAATATTGTCGCCGTGCAACTTCAGCGGGATCGCGCGGATGGTACGCACGTTGGTGGTGATGTCTTCCCCGGTAGTGCCATCACCGCGCGTTGCGGCACGGACCAGCACGCCGTTTTCATACAGGATACTGACGGCCAGGCCATCCAGCTTCAGCTCACAGCACCAGGTCAGGGCGTCGCTGCTTTTGAGTCGATCCTGCACACGCTTATTAAAGGCGAGGAAGCTCTCTTCATCGAAGACGTTATCCAGAGAGAGCATCGGCACTTCATGACGTACCTGGCTGAACGCACCTAGCGGTTCAGCGCCGACACGTTGGGTTGGCGAGTCCGGGGTGATCAACTCCGGGTGCTGCGCCTCTAAATCGCGCAGTTCACGCATCAGGCGATCGTACTCCGCATCCGGCACTTCCGGTGCGTCCATCACATGATAAAGGTATTCATGATGGCGAAGCGTGGTTCGCAGTTCAGTGATTTGTTGTTCGATTGAGTCCATATCGCACCATCAATGAGAAAAAACCCCCGACAGGCGGGGGTTGAGGAGGAGTTGAAGAGAACGCGTCGATTACGCGTTGGCTTCCTTAACTTCGCGGATGCGGTCCTGATACTCGCGCAGTTTCTGCGGCGTCATCATGCGACGCTGGTCGTCGAGCACCACACCACCCACTTCGTCAGCGATGTGCTGAGCGGACTGCAGCATCAGCTTAAAGTTTTGCAGTTCGTCACCGTAAGACGGAACCTGCATAAAGATCGTCACGCCCGGCGTTACGAAATCGCCCGTCATTTCAGGGTCGAAGGTGCCAGGGTTAACCATGTTGGCCAGGCTAAACAGCGCCGGGCCGCTACCGTCCGGGCTCAGGTGGCGATGGAAAATATTCATGTCGCCAAACTTGAAGCCAGCCTGTTGAATACTGTTAAGCAGCACGTCACCGTTCAGATGGCTGCCGTGATGGGCGGCCACGTTCATAATGATCACCGCTTCTTTACGCTGCGGTTTTTCAACAACCGGTTCTGGCTCTACAACGGGCTCTGGCTCAACCTGCGGTGCCGGGGCTGGCTGTGCTGCAGGCTGCGCCTGAACAGGCTGTTGCGGCGGGTGCTGCACCCGCTGGGGGGGGGGGGGGGGGGTGAGGGGGGGCGCCGGGGGGTTTGGGGGGGG
>NZ_JALW01000107.1:0-793 GCF_000710795.1 Enterobacter sp. T1-1
ACCGTGGGTGAAGTGGTGGATGATCAGGGGCCGATCGTGGGCAACCTGAAGCCAGGCACCGTGACCGATGACGCACGTCCTGAACTGAGCGGTAAAGGTAAGCCAGGCAGCACCGTAACCATCATGGATGGCGACGATGTACTGGGCTCCACCGTGGTGGATCCGGACGGCAACTGGACCTTCACTCCTGAACAGGATCTGGCCGATGGCGATCACAGCCTGACCGTGATTTCCAAAGACCCGGCCGGAAACGACGTGACCTCTCCGTCCTTTGATATCTCTGTCGATACCGTGGCACCGGAAAAACCGGTTATTGGTGTTGCGACTGATGACGTCGGCTCCAGCCGTGGCGATCTGAGCAGCGGTAGCACCACCGATGATGCGAACCCAACCTTTAAAGGTTCCGCAGAGCCGGGCAGCCGTGTCGATATCTATGATAACGGGGAGCTGATTGGTTCTACCATGGTGGACGAAAATGGCGGCTGGCAATTTACGCCAACCACCGCGCTGCCAGAGGGTGAGCACCATATCACCACTACCGCAACCGATAAGGCCGGTAACACGGGTCCGGAATCAGATGATTTTGTACTGATCACCGACTACACCGCGCCTGACGCCAGCAAGCTGGCGATCACCGAAGTCTATGACGACGTGAACACCGCAGGCGTGATTGCCTCCGGCGAAGAAACCGACGACAACCGTCCGCTGATCAAGGGGACGGGCGCAGAGCCGGGCAACACCATCACCGTCTACAACGGCGACAAGGTGATTGGCACCGCGAAAGTGCAGGCCG
>NZ_JALW01000108.1:0-1311 GCF_000710795.1 Enterobacter sp. T1-1
CGCGACCGACAGCGCGTCTGAGACGCTGGCGGCGACACCTAAGGCAGTAAGCGCAGCGGCTAAAGCAATTAAAGACACTCTCGGAACTTCATCCTCAAAAGATATTGTCATCTCTAAGACCGATACGACAACAGGCCGCGTGTTGACCACTGGCTGGATGAGTCTAGGGGGGTATGGTACAGATAATCTAATTCCGGGAGTGGATGCATTAAAACCGCTGCGCAACGGATTTTACGCCGTACAGAATGAAGCATCATATGGTAATGCCTCTTTGATTAGCTTTGGTTACGACTCTGGTTCCCAGGTGCATATTATTGCCAAACAGGGTGGGCAGGCTCCAATGTTGGGTGTGTGCGGGTCTACGCCGCAAGGGGTGTTTGGTGGCTGGGGGAAAATCTACACCGAATTTTACAAACCCACTGCAGGAGAAGTTGGAGCAGTTGCCAAAACTGGCGACACTATGACGGGCAGACTCATCGTGAACGTTGATGGTGAGGCTATCAGGTTACAGCCAAAAACAGCGGGTTATGCCAGTTACTTAATTTCTGTTGATTCGGCTAATGTAAATCACTGGTATGTAGGAGCAGGCTCAACAAATAATGCTGATGTCGTTTTCAATAATTACAAGGGCGGAAATAACAGTATTAATCTGAAGAGCGACGGTTCAATCAATATCAGCGCCACAAACGGAAAAAATGTCACTGTTACAGGTCAGGTAATTCCGTCAAATTACGGCAATTTTGATGTGCGATACGTGTTACCAGATGGTGCAACGTACGCAGGCTTTGTGAGCGGTGATGCAACCAGACCTTATATGCGCCATCGAGTGAGCAACGCAGTGGTAGAATTGGCGAAAAGAGGTGATGCTTATACTAAAGCAGAGAGCGAAAACCGCTACCAGCCAAAAGGTAGTTACACCCCAGCCGGTCAGGCATATACAAAAGGTGAGAGTGATGGGAAATATGTTACACAGGTCAGACTGGGGAGCGTAACCAGCACAGGTCAGATTGGTAACAGAGATTTAAGCTTCGGGAATGGCATCGTTTTAACGGGTCTCTATGGTTCTGCTAACTACACAGTTAACCTGAATATTTATTATCGCGCCGTGCAATACCTCATTAACGGTGTCTGGTATACAGCAACCTCAGTTTAGAGAAATATTATGTTTATTTTAAAAAATCTAACAGCATATGTGCCTGATGAAAATAGTGATGTGGCGGAACTATTATCATTGGGTGTTTCTTTCTTAAAAGATGAAAAAGGTCAGGACTGGTACGAGGCGCAAAAAGAATTTGATAAGGATAAATTAAA
>NZ_JALW01000109.1:0-532 GCF_000710795.1 Enterobacter sp. T1-1
TGGATGAAAATCAGTGAGCTTGAGGCTACCGGACAACCGGTCTGCGTGGGTTACGGTGTCCTGTCCCGTAAACCACGAACGCCCTGTTACGGCCGGTTCTATCTGCATAAGCGCCCTGACGCAGGGCGTCAGGGAAAAGGGGGGATGCCGAAAACACAGCGGGAACACCGCAGTAGCGCGCGGGAGCCCTGGCTGCTGTTCAGTAATGCAGAGGGACTGGAGCCGCACCAGATAATGGCCCTGTACAGCCGCAGAATGCAGATAGAACAGAACTTCCGGGACGACAAAAGTCCACGCTTCGGGTTCGGTCTGAGGCTGAGCCGGAGTCAGGGAAAAGGGCGACTGGAAGTGCTGAATATGGTCGCGGCAATGGCAAGCCTGGTGATGTGGCTGGCAGGTTACAGGGCAGAAAGGCAGTGTTTACACTGGCACTATCAGGCAAGCAGCATCAGGCACAGACGGGTTCTGTCATACCTGAGTCTGGCAGAAGAAGTCATCCGGCATGAGCCCGGGAAAGTGAGACGGCTGAATA
>NZ_JALW01000110.1:0-6802 GCF_000710795.1 Enterobacter sp. T1-1
TTACTGGGGATCCCTCAGCCCACCGGGAGAGGGAGAAAAGATTAAAAACGGTAACCTTGCGGTTACCGTTTTGCGTTTATCTTCCATTCTCATCCAGCGCGAACGTCGGCAATTTAAGGTGCCAGCGTATCGCCGCCAGACGTATCGCCAGCGTCACCACCATTCCCAGCATGGCTGAATTTTCCAGCGGTACCGCAAAAGTATAGTACGCCGTGGCGTGTACAATCCCGCCAATAATGCAGGCCGTAGCATAGATTTCGGTACGCAGGATCATCGGCACTTCTCGTGCCAGAATATCGCGAATAATCCCGCCGCCTACGCCAGTCAGCACGCCCATGCAGATGGCAACCATGGGCCCTGTACCCGCATTAAAGGCTTTATTCACCCCAATGCCGACAAACACAGCCAGCCCGACGGCATCCAGCACCGGGAGGATCCATTTTGGTAAGCGGCGGGGCTGACGAACCAGCACGATGGTTAACAGGCAGGTGACCATCGCCACCACCAGATCGGTGGGATCTTTCACCCAAAACACCGGGCCATTATCCAGCGCCATATCGCGGATCGTTCCACCGCCTACGGCGGTCACCACGCCAAGCACCAGCACGCCAAACGGATCCATGCGCAGCTTTCCGGCGAGCAGGACGCCGGAGATAGCAAAAACGGCTGTGCCAAGAATATCCAGCCAATAAACGAGCATCGTTAAATCCTCGAAGGGGGTCTTATGTTAATGACTCTCGGCCAGTGCGGCACAGAGTTGTTTTGCGGCGAGGATAATACGCGGGCTGGCGCGTTCAAACCAGTCGCTGGTGAGAGGGATCACCGGAATTTTTAGCTGGCTTTGCCAGAATTGTTCAATTTTAGGAATCTCGCTCGCATTTCCGACCACAACGATCGCCTGTGGTCGGCGAGCAAGAACCTGTTCCCGGCTGACCTGAGGCCACGGTATTCGGCTGGCCGCAAAGATATTTTCTCCGCCGCACACTTCCAGGACCTGATTCTGAATGGAGCCTTTCCCGGTGGTGAACAGCGGCTGGCTGCCAAACTGCAGAAAGATGCGCTTTTTAACGGGGGTATCGTATTTTGCTTTGAGTGCCGCATAGTCGCTGAGCAGTTGTTTTGCCGCATTCTCGGCTTTAGCCGGGGTTGGGCTGTAGGGCGCCAGAGCGCGTAACGCCTGCGCGACCTGCTCAATGCTCACGGCATCCACCCACATGACCTTGATCCCAAGCGACGTCAGTTGATTAACCTGCCGCTCTGCATTGCCGCCACGCCAGGCGAGCACGAGATCGGGCTTAAGCGCCACGATGCGCTCAAGGTTCATTCCTTGCCAGGTTGCGACCTGTTCAATATGCGCGGCCTGCGGTGGGTAATTGGAAAAGCTGCTTACACCAACGGGGGTGATACCGGCGGCAAACGCCAGTTCGGTGTTAGCGGGGGAGAGGGTAATCACACGCGGCGCGGCGCAGAGCCAGGCCGGTGCGAGCAGAAGCAGGGCGACCAGCGCCCTGATGGCATGTTTAGCCACGAGCCAGTTTCTGCACAAGGCTCTCCACCATCACGGTGGACTGTTTTGCCGCGACAACCAGGAATTCGTCGAAGCTGATATGAGACTGCTGATCGGCCACGTCAGAGATGGCGCGGACCACCACGAACGGGACGTTGAAATTATGGCAAACGTGGGCAATCGCGGTCGCTTCCATCTCAACGGCGATAGCCTGCGGGAAGTTGTGACGGATTTTTGCCAGGCCGACGGAGCCATTGATGAAGGCATCACCGCTCACAATCAGGCCGCGTACGGCGTTGAGGTTCAGCTCAGCAATGCACTCTTCTGCCGTCGCAACCAGCTTATCGTCGGCCTTAAAGCCGGCCGGGCAACCCGGAAGCTGACCGTATTCGTAGCCGAATGCGGTAACGTCTGCATCGTGGTAACGCGCTTCATCGGAGACGACGATATCACCCACTTTCAGGGTCGGTGCCAGACCGCCTGCAGAGCCGGTGTTAACGATCACGTCTGGCTTGCAGCGCTCAAGCAACAGCGTTGCGCCCAGCGCAGCAGCAACCTTACCGATGCCTGATTTCAGCAGAGCCACGTCAACACCGTTCAGTTGACCGGTATAGATCTCACAACCCCCCAGAGAGAGAGTCTGACGGTTCTCAATTTTGTCACGCAGCAGCGTAACTTCTTCTTCCATTGCACCAATAATGCCGATTTTCATAGATTTACTCGCGATGTGCCTTGTTAAGGTGCATAGTCTATCATGCGCTTAAGGGGAAACGCATTCTCACGCGGGGGAGCACATGTCACAGATCGATTTTCGCACCAAAATTAACTGGCACCGACGTTTCCGTTCGCCGCAGGGTGAAAAGAGCGAACATGAGATCCTGCGTATCTTCGAAAGCGATCGCGGGCGGATCATTAACTCGCCTGCCATTCGTCGTCTGCAGCAAAAGACCCAGGTGTTTCCGCTTGAGCGTAACGCTGCCGTGCGCACACGCCTTACCCACTCAATGGAAGTTCAGCAGGTGGGGCGCTACATTGCCAAAGAGATTTTAAGCCGTCTCAAAGAGCAGCGCTTGCTGGAAACCTACGGTCTGGATGAGTTGACCGGGCCCTTTGAAAGTATTGTTGAGATGGCCTGCCTGATGCACGACATCGGCAATCCCCCGTTTGGTCACTTTGGCGAGGCGGCGATCAACGACTGGTTCAGGCAGCGACTCTTCCCGTCGGATGCCGTCAGCCAGCCGCTCAGTGATGACCGCTGCGTGGTACGGGATTTACGCCTGCGTGAAGGCGAAGACGGGCTAAACGATCTGCGTCGTAAAGTGCGTCAGGATCTCTGTCATTTTGAAGGCAATGCGCAGGGGATACGACTGGTGCACTCCCTGATGCGCATGAATCTGACCTGGGCACAGGTGGGATGCATCCTCAAATATACCCGTCCTGCCTGGTGGATGGGCGAAACGCCCGCTTCGCACAGCTATCTGATGAAAAAGCCGGGCTATTACCTCTCCGAAGAGGCCTATATTGAGCGGTTACGTAAAGAACTTTCATTGACTGCAAATGGCCGCTTCCCGTTGACGTGGATTATGGAAGCCGCCGATGACATCTCCTATTGCGTTGCTGACCTGGAAGACGCGGTTGAAAAAAGAATATTTAGCGTCGAGGAGCTTTATCAGCATCTTTATGATGCATGGGGGAAACATGAAAAAGGTTCGCTGTTTGCCCAGGTGGTCGAAAATGCCTGGGAAAAATCGCGTGCAAATACATTAAGCCGGAGCACCGAAGATCAGTTCTTTATGTATTTGCGGGTCAATACATTAAATAAACTGGTGCCTTACGCCGCCTCACGCTTTATTGATAATTTGCCGATGATTTTTAGCGGCGAGTTCAATCATGCCTTGCTGGAGGATGACAGTAGCTTCAGCCAGTTGCTTGAGTTATATAAACATGTCGCGATGCGTCATGTATTCAGCCACCCGGATGTTGAACAGTTAGAGCTGCAGGGATACCGGGTAATCAGCGGCTTACTGGAAATATATCGCCCTCTGCTGCAATTGTCGGTCGATGAATTCAGCGATCTGGTGGAACAAGAGCGCGTGCGACGAATACCGATTGAGTCCCGGCTTTATCAGAAACTTTCTACCCGTCATCGTCTGGCTTACCTTGAAGCCATCGGCAAACTGGATCGCCACTCACCGCAGTGGCCGGTGCTCGAATATTATTATCGCTGTCGTCTCATCCAGGACTATATCAGCGGAATGACCGATTTGTATGCCTGGGATGAGTACCGCAAGCTGATGGCGGTGGAATAATCCCGTAGTTTTGTAAAGACGACCAATAAATTTTTACTTTTTCCATAAACTTATCGCCGGAACTAAGCGGTATAAAACGAATCTGAGTTACACAGCAATTTTGCGTTATCTGTAAATCGAGATTGAGAAACATGAAAAAAACCACATTAGCAATGAGTGCACTGGCTCTGAGTTTAGGTTTAGCGCTGTCTCCTCTGACTGCTACTGCAGCCGAGACCGCGTCGTCGGCAGCAACCGCGCAGCAGATGCCAAGCCTGGCACCGATGCTCGAAAAAGTGATGCCATCGGTGGTGAGTATTAACGTTGAGGGCAGCACGACCGTCAATACGCCGCGTATGCCGCGTAACTTCCAGCAGTTCTTCGGCGATAACTCGCCGTTCTGCCAGGACGGTTCGCCATTCCAGAGTTCTCCGTTCTGTCAGGGCGGTGGCGCAGGGGATGACGGCCAGGGCGGCGGCCAGCAGCAGAAATTCATGGCGCTTGGCTCGGGGGTTATTATTGATGCCGCGAAAGGGTATGTCGTCACCAATAACCACGTGGTGGATAACGCCAACAGCATTAAGGTTCAGCTGAGCGACGGGCGTAAATTTGACGCTAAAGTGGTGGGCAAGGACCCACGCTCTGATATCGCACTGATCCAGATTCAGGATCCTAAAAACCTGACGGCGATTAAAATTGCCGACTCCGACGCGCTGCGTGTCGGTGACTACACCGTGGCCATCGGTAACCCGTTCGGTCTGGGCGAAACCGTGACCTCGGGGATTGTTTCAGCGCTGGGTCGTAGCGGCCTGAACGCGGAAAACTATGAAAACTTCATCCAGACGGATGCGGCCATTAACCGCGGTAACTCCGGCGGTGCGCTGGTGAACCTGAACGGCGAGCTGATCGGTATCAACACCGCTATTCTGGCACCGGACGGCGGCAACATCGGTATCGGTTTTGCTATCCCAAGTAATATGGTGAAAAACCTGACCGCGCAGATGGTGCAGTACGGCCAGGTGAAACGCGGTGAGCTGGGTATCATGGGTACCGAGCTGAACTCTGAGCTGGCGAAAGCGATGAAAGTTGACGCCCAGCGCGGCGCGTTCGTGAGCCAGGTTATGCCGAACTCCTCCGCAGCAAAAGCGGGGATTAAAGCCGGGGATGTGATCACCTCCCTGAACGGTAAACCGATCAGCAGCTTTGCCGCCCTGCGTGCCGAAGTGGGCTCAATGCCAATTGGCAGCAAAGTCACCCTTGGCCTGCTGCGTGACGGTAAGGCGGTTAACGTGAGTCTGGAGCTGCAGCAGAGCAGCCAGAATCAGGTTGATTCCAGCACCATCTTCAGCGGTATTGAAGGGGCGGAGATGAGCAACAAAGGTGCAGATAAAGGCGTGGTGGTGAATAACGTGAAAGCGAATTCCCCGGCAGCCCGTATCGGCCTGAAAAAAGGTGATGTGATCATGGGTGCTAACCAGCAGCCAGTGAAAAACATCGCTGAACTGCGTAAAATTCTCGACAGCAAACCATCCGTGCTGGCGCTGAATATTCAGCGTGGTGATACCTCTATCTACCTCCTGATGCAGTAATCCTCGTAAGCCCCTGCGTGATGTAAGCAGGGGCTTTTTTGTTTCTGTGACCCTTCCCACAAGTCCATACTTCACTGCCTGATTTTGTGCATTCGCACAATGCGACCGTAACCGAACTCCCCTATGCTTGAGCTCTGCTCACAGGAGGATTACATGGCTGGCTGGCATCTTGATACCAAAATGGCGCAGGATATCGTGGCGCGCACCATGCGCATCATCGATACCAATATCAACGTAATGGATGCCCGCGGGCGCATTATTGGCAGCGGCGATCGCGAGCGTATTGGGGAATTGCACGAAGGTGCACTGCTGGTGCTTTCCCAGGGGCGGGTCGTGGATATCGATGATGCCGTGGCGAAACACCTGCACGGCGTCCGTCAGGGCATCAATTTACCGCTGCGCCTTGAAGGGGAAATTGTTGGCGTAATAGGCCTGACCGGTGAACCCGAATCACTGCGTAAATATGGCGAGCTGGTCTGCATGACGGCGGAGATGATGCTGGAGCAGTCGCGCCTGATGCACCTGCTGGCCCAGGACAGCCGTCTGCGCGAAGAGCTGGTGATGAACCTGATTCAGGCAGAGGAGCATACGCCTGCGCTGAGCGAGTGGGCGCAGCGTCTGGGTATTGACCTGAACCAACCGCGCGTCGTGGCGGTGATTGAGGTGGATAGCGGCCAGCTGGGGGTCGATAGCGCGATGGCTGAATTGCAGCAGCTACAAAACGCGCTGGCAACGCCGGAGCGCGACAACCTGGTGGCGATTGTATCCCTGACGGAAATGGTGGTGCTCAAGCCGGCGCTTAACGCGTTCGGTCGCTGGGATGCGGAAGATCACCGTCGTCGTGTGGAGCAGTTAATTTCCCGTATGAAAGAGAATGGTCAGCTGCGTTTTCGCGTCGCCCTGGGGAATTACTTTACCGGGCCTGGCAGTATCGCCCGCTCATGGCGTACGGCGCGTACCACGATGATGGTGGGTAAACAGCGAATGCCGGAAAGCCGCAGCTATTTTTATCAGGATCTGATGCTGCCGGTACTGCTCGACAGCCTGCGCGGTGGCTGGCAGGCCAATGAGCTGGCGCGTCCGCTCGCACGTCTGAAAGCGATGGACAACAATGGCCTGCTGCGCCGGACGCTACAGGCGTGGTTCCGGCATAACGTGCAGCCGCTGGCGACGTCGAAAGCGCTGTTCATTCACCGCAACACGCTGGAGTATCGGCTCAACCGGATTTCGGAGCTGACAGGGCTGGATCTGGGAAGTTTTGACGACAGGCTGCTGCTGTATGTGGCGTTGCAGCTGGATGAACAGCGATGATGCTGTTTGCCGGGTGGCGGCTTCGCCTTACCCGGCCTACATGATGGTTTTCTCCCTCTCCCTGTGGGAGAGGGCCGGGGTGAGGGCATCAGGCCGCACCCAACTTA
>NZ_JALW01000111.1:0-2465 GCF_000710795.1 Enterobacter sp. T1-1
TTGCAACAGAAGATGAGTTAACAACTCTTGCCCGCTGGAAGCGTTACCGTGTGATGCTAAGCCGCCTTGATATCAGTTCCGCCCCGGATATCGAGTGGCCTGAAAAACCTGTCTGAGTGCAGCCCTCCACCCGGAGGGCTTTTTCGTTTGTTGTCTCATCCTCCTGCAAACGCCGTTTTATCGCACTTGTAGATTGCATGACTAAAAATGGTCGCACCCCTTAACCACGGAGTTAAACAGATGGGCGACTATCACCACGGCGTCGAGGTCATCGAGATTAACGATGGCACGCGCACCATTTCCACCGTCTCGACGGCCATCATCGGCATGGTCTGCACGGCCAGCGATGCTGACGACTCAACATTCCCGCTTAATGAACCGGTGCTGATTACCAGCGTACAGAACGCTATCGGTAAAGCCGGTAAACTCGGCACATTGTCAAAATCCCTGCAGGCTATTGCCGACCAGTGCAAGCCGGTCGTTGTGGTTGTGCGCGTTGCCGAAGGTATCGCTGACCCTGACGACCCGGAAGCGGCGCAGAAAGAGACCATTTCCAACATCATCGGCACGACCGACGAAAACGGCAAATACACCGGGCTTAAAGCGTTATTGACTGCGAAAACTGTCACCGGCGTTAAACCGCGCATTCTCGGCGTGCCGGGGCTGGATTCTCAGGAAGTGGCGACCGCGCTCGCCGCGACCTGTCAGAGCCTGCGCGCGTTTGGCTATATCAGCGCGTGGGGCTGCAAAACTATTTCCGAAGCCATTGCCTACCGTAAGAATTTCAGCCAGCGCGAGCTGATGGTCATTCACCCTGATTTTCTGGCATGGGACACCACGGCGAACGAAACCGATATCGCATGGGCGACCGCTCGCGCATTAGGGCTGCGCGCCAAAATCGACCAGGAGACCGGCTGGCACAAGACCCTGTCTAACGTCGGCGTGAATGGCGTCACCGGCGTCAGTGCTTCGGTCTCATGGGATTTGCAGGAGCAGGCCACCGACGCGAACCTGCTCAATCAGGCAGGTGTCACCACGCTTATTCGTAACGATGGCTTTAAATTCTGGGGTAACCGCACCTGCTCAGATGACCCGTTATTCGTGTTTGAGAACTATACCCGCACCGCTCAGGTGCTGGCTGATACGATGGCGGAAGCGCACGCGTGGGCGATTGATAAACCTGTCACCGCAACGCTTATCCGCGACATCGTCGCCGGTATCAATGCGAAATTCCGTGAGCTGAAAAACAACGGCTATATCGTTGACGGCACCTGCTGGTACGACCCGGAGTCAAACAGTGCGGAAACCCTCAAAGCGGGGAAACTGTATATCGATTACGACTACACCCCCGTCCCGCCGCTGGAAAACCTGACTCTGCGCCAGCGCATCACCGATACCTATCTGGCGAACCTGTCAGACTCGGTCAACAGCTAAGGAGCTCAGCACATGGCGTTACCACGCAAACTGAAATACCTGAACATGTTTAACGACGGTCTCAGCTATATGGGCGTCGTTGAATCCGTCACCCTGCCAAAGCTGACCCGCAAGCTTGAGAAATACCGTGGTGGCGGGATGCCCGGCTCGGTGTCTATTGACCTCGGGCTCGATGACGATGCGCTCGCGCTTGAGTGGACGCTCGGTGGTCTGCCTGATGTCGAGCTGTGGGCTCAGTACGCATCACCCGACGCGGATAGCGTGCCGCTGCGCTTTACCGGCTCATTCCAGCGCGATGACACTGGCGCGATTTCTGCCGTCGAGGTTGTCATGCGTGGCCGTCACAAAGAGTACGACGGCGGCGAAAACAAACAGGGCGAAAGCGGCACGACCAAAATCTCGACCGAGTGCTCTTACTACCAGCTCACGATTGACGGCAAAGAAGTCATCGAGATTGACGTCATCAACATGGTGATGAAAGTCGATGGCGTCGACCGTCTGGCAGAACATCGTAAGGCTATCGGCCTGTAACCCATTTACCGGTCAGTCAGGCTGGCCGGTCACTTAATTTTGAAGAGAGTGACATCATGGAAAACATCAACGAAACCGAAAACCCAAACATTGTGATCCTCGATAATCCCGTCATGCGCGGTGAGCAAAAAATCGAACAGGTGACGCTGACCAAACCCAACACAGGAACATTACGCGGCGTGAGTCTGGCCGCACTGGCAAACTCTGACGTCGATGCGCTGATTAAGGTGCTGCCGCGTATGACGTACCCGGCGCTGACTGAGTCAGAAGTCATGAGGCTGGAAGCGTCAGACCTGATTTTGTTCGCCGGTAAGGTGGTCGGTTTTTTGTCGCCATCTTCGGCACGCTGACCTTCCCGGATAACCTATCGGTCGATGACCTGATGGCGGATATCGCGGTGATTTTTCACTGGCCGCCATCAGAGCTGTATTCCCTGAGCGTGACCGAGCTCATCACATGGCGCGAAAAGGCGCTGCAGCGAAGCGGAAACCACCATGAGC
>NZ_JALW01000112.1:0-1119 GCF_000710795.1 Enterobacter sp. T1-1
CCGTTGACCATGGTAAAACTACCCTGACTGCTGCAATCACTACCGTTCTGGCTAAAACCTACGGTGGTTCTGCTCGTGCATTCGACCAGATCGATAACGCACCAGAAGAAAAAGCTCGTGGTATCACCATCAACACCTCTCACGTTGAGTATGACACCCCGACTCGCCACTACGCACACGTAGACTGCCCAGGCCACGCCGACTATGTTAAAAACATGATCACCGGTGCTGCGCAGATGGACGGCGCGATCCTGGTAGTAGCTGCGACTGACGGCCCAATGCCTCAGACTCGTGAGCACATCCTGCTGGGTCGTCAGGTAGGCGTTCCTTACATCATCGTGTTCCTGAACAAATGCGACATGGTTGATGACGAAGAGCTGCTGGAACTGGTAGAGATGGAAGTTCGTGAACTGCTGTCTCAGTACGATTTCCCAGGCGACGATACCCCAATCGTTCGTGGTTCCGCGCTGAAAGCGCTGGAAGGCGAAGCAGAGTGGGAAGAGAAAATCATCGAACTGGCTGGCTACCTGGATTCTTACATCCCAGAACCAGAGCGTGCGATTGATAAGCCATTCCTGCTGCCAATCGAAGACGTATTCTCCATCTCCGGTCGTGGTACCGTTGTTACCGGTCGTGTAGAGCGCGGTATCATCAAAGTGGGTGAAGAAGTTGAAATCGTTGGTATCAAAGAGACTGCGAAGTCTACCTGTACTGGCGTTGAAATGTTCCGCAAACTGCTGGACGAAGGCCGTGCTGGTGAGAACGTTGGTGTTCTGCTGCGTGGTATCAAACGTGAAGAAATCGAACGTGGTCAGGTTCTGGCGAAGCCAGGCTCAATCAAGCCACACACCAAGTTCGAATCTGAAGTGTACATCCTGTCCAAAGACGAAGGCGGCCGTCATACTCCGTTCTTCAAAGGCTACCGTCCACAGTTCTACTTCCGTACAACTGACGTGACCGGTACCATCGAACTGCCAGAAGGCGTAGAGATGGTAATGCCAGGCGACAACATCAAGATGGTTGTGACGCTGATCCACCCAATCGCGATGGACGACGGTCTGCGTTTCGCAATCCGTGAAGGCGGCCGTACCGTTGGCGCGGGCGTTGTTGCTAAAGTTC
>NZ_JALW01000113.1:0-316 GCF_000710795.1 Enterobacter sp. T1-1
CCCAGTAGTCCCACACCCGGTAGCTGCCGGTAAGCTTATCTTCCACGTTGACCTGATGCTCGCCCAGCAGGGTTTTCACAATCTGCGGCACCGTCTGCCCCTGGAAGATACGCAGGTTACGGTCGCGCTTCATCGGCCACAGGTCCGGCTCCACCGTCAGCTGATACACCGCATAGCGCGTGCCCGTCAGCTCAACGGCGCTCACCGCCACGCGCGTGACTTTGCCGTTGATGTAGCGCGGGGTAAGCAGGTTCTGGGTGGGGATGGTCACCGTGACCGGCTGGCCCAGCAGTTTGCTGCGGTCGATACGCGCATC
>NZ_JALW01000114.1:0-1424 GCF_000710795.1 Enterobacter sp. T1-1
GCCTGGGCGGGCCAGGGTTACGGTGGGGTGCAGATCCCGCGCGTGGGCGATGAGGTGGTGGTGGACTTTATCAACGGTGACCCGGACCGTCCGATTATCACCGGTCGCGTGTACAACGATGCCAGCATGCCACCGTGGGCGCTGCCGGCAGCGGCGACGCAGATGGGCTTTATGAGCCGCACGAAAGATGGCTCCGTGGATAATGCCAACGCCCTGCGGTTTGAGGACAAGGCGGGTGCGGAACAGGTGTGGATCCAGGCCGAGCGCAATCTCGATATCAACGTCAAAAATGATGAATCGCATGCCACGGAAAAAAATCGAACCCAATATGTGGGAGAGGATGAAACCTTACGGGTGGCAAAAAATCAGAAGGCAGGGGTTAAAGGGGATGTGGTCTGCCTGACGGGCAACAGCCGCAGCGATAAAGTTGTTAATGACTTTATTATTTCAGCGGGCAATACGTTGAGGCTGGAGTGTGGTGAAAGCGCCATTGAATTATCAAAAGACGGGAGCGTGAATATCATTGGCAATAACTTTAACTTTACCGCTAAACAGAGTGCGCAAATAAACACGCTTTCCGGGGAGCTGCATTTAAATCCTGCCGAAGGAACCAATGCCATCGATGCACCAGGGGCATCCCACCAGTCAGCGATTCAGCAGGAAGTGGATGGCTTTTTTGTATTCAATGCTAATAAATAAGTATATTCAGCCTGCCACATAACCGGCTTTCCCGTCACCATAGGCGACGGGAAAGCCAGGCATTGAGGGGCAAAAGAGGCACCCTGAAATGAACTGGTTATTCTTTTTTTCCTTTTTGATCCTCACGCTTGCACTTATCTGGAATGACAATAACCTTTTTAATAAGAAACAATGGATCAACATGGGTCTGATGCTGGGGCTTGTCCTGCTTTCTACGGCCGGCATTGGTTTTCTTTTAAAATGGCTAGCGCTGACATTTTCAATATTTCCGGTCGCGGTGGCTAAACACTACTCCATCATCATATCTATGTCTCTCCTGTGCGTCTGGGGTATGAAATTTACCGCCGTTTTGCTATGCACAATATTGTCTGGTGTTATGGTGGGACATAAAAAATACAACGCTACGAATTATGAAAAAATTTCCCGGGTCACACACACCGTAGCGCCGCCCCTGATTATCTTTGCCAAACTCCTTCTCTCATTGGGGTGTGTCCTTATGTTTTCAGGTTTGTGGCTTAAGTAAGCGTTGCAATTAACGCTGCATCGAGGCTGCTGAAACTAAGATGTTGCATTTACGGAATAACGATTATGCTCAACCGAATTACCGTTCAGCTCCCGGTCGAGGGGCTGCTCTTCTGGAAACTCTCCGGCCGCGAGGCGATGTCCGAGTCGTTCGCCCTGACGCTGACCCTGCTCGGCACGGATGCGCGTATCGACCGCAGCAA
>NZ_JALW01000115.1:0-14950 GCF_000710795.1 Enterobacter sp. T1-1
TCACCGGTGGGCAGGTGATGTTCTGATCGAGCAGTCTGATGCCCTCACCCTCCCCCTCTCCCACCGGGAGAGGGAATATAACAAGGAGCCGATATGGTAACCGCACTCATCACCGTCGCCGCCCTCGCCTGGATCTGCCAGATGGCATTCGGCGGCTGGCAGATCCATCAGTTTAACCGCGCGTTTGACGCCCTGTGCCAGAAGGGCCGCGTGGGCGTCGGGCGCTCCGGGGGGCGCTTTAAACCGCGCGTTGTGGTTGCAATTGCGCTGGATGAACAGAATCGGGTATGCGACTCCCTCATCATGCGCGGGATGACGGTGTTTGCCCGCCCGGTGAAAATTCAGGCAATTAACGGCATATCGTTGCAGGAATTACAGCCTGATGTGATCTTCCCCCACGATCCACTCTGTCAGAATGCACTATCATTAGCGCTTAAATTGAAACATGGATAATTTCGTTGTGAACGCGATAAGCTTGCGAAATTATCATTTCGCAACGTAAGGAACGAAGCGCCTATGAAACCTCGTCAGCGGCAGGCGGCCATTCTTGAGCATCTGCAAAAGCAGGGAAAATGCTCGGTAGAAGAGCTGGCCCACTACTTTGACACCACCGGCACAACGATACGCAAGGACCTGGTATTGCTCGAAAACGCAGGCGCGGTCATTCGAACCTACGGTGGGGTGATGCTCAACAAAGATGAAGCCGACCCACCTATCGATCACAAAACGCTGATCAACACCCACCAGAAAGCGCTGATAGCCGAAGCCGCGGTGAAATTTATCCATGATGGTGACTCCATTATTCTTGATGCGGGCAGCACCGTCCTGCAGATGATCCCGCTGCTCAACCGCTTTAACAACATCACGGTGATGACCAACAGTCTGCACATCGTCAACGCCCTGGCAGAGTTCGACAGCGAACAAACCATTCTGATGCCCGGCGGTACCTTCCGAAAAAAATCGGCGTCCTTTCACGGCCAGCTGGCGGAAAATGCCTTTGAACACTTCAGCTTTGACAAACTGTTTATGGGCACCGACGGCATCGACCTGAACGCCGGTGTCACCACGTTCAACGAGGTGTTCAGCGTCAGTAAAGCCATGTGCAACGCCGCCCGGGAGGTGATTTTGATGGCGGATTCCTCGAAGTTTGGCCGTAAAAGCCCCAACATTGTCTGCAGCCTTGAAAGCGTCGATACGCTGATTACCGACGCAGGGATCGATCCGGCGTTCAAAAAAGCGCTGGAAGAGAAAGGCATCGATGTGATCGTAACGGGAGAAAAAGATGAGTGATTTTCTGTTAAACGCAGGCCGTCAGACCCTGATGCTGGAGCTACAAGAGGCCAGCCGCCTGCCGGAACGGCTGGGCGACGATTTTGTCCGCGCCGCCAACACCATCATCCAGTGTGAAGGCAAAGTGATTGTCTCCGGGATCGGCAAGTCCGGCCACATCGGAAAAAAAATTGCCGCAACGCTGGCGAGCACCGGGACACCGGCGTTCTTCGTGCACCCGGCAGAAGCCCTGCACGGCGATCTGGGGATGATTGAAAGCCGCGACGTGATGCTGTTTATCTCCTACTCCGGCTCGGCCAAAGAGCTGGACCTCATCATCCCGCGCCTGCAGGAAAAATCGATCGCCCTGCTGGCCATGACCGGTAAATCCCGCTCGCCGCTGGCGCTGGCGGCCAAAGCGGTGCTGGATATTGCCGTGGAGCGTGAAGCCTGCCCGATGCACCTCGCCCCCACCTCCAGCACCGTCAACACCCTGATGATGGGCGACGCGCTGGCAATGGCGGTGATGCAGGCGCGCGGTTTCAATGAAGAAGATTTCGCCCGTTCACACCCTGCCGGGGCGCTCGGCGCACGGCTGCTGAATAATGTTCACCACCTGATGCGCTCTGGCGATGCCATCCCGCAGGTCAAACTCGATACCAGCGTGATGGACGCGATGCTGGAGCTGAGCCGCACCGGGCTGGGGCTGGTCGCCGTATGCGACGATACGCGCCAGGTGAAAGGCGTCTTTACCGACGGCGACCTGCGCCGCTGGCTGGTGGGCGGCGGCAAGCTGGAGGCTCGCGTCTCAGAAGCGATGACCTCTGGCGGGTTAACGCTGAATGCCAACAGCCGCGCCATTGAAGCCAAAGAGGTGCTGATGAAACGTAAAATCACCGCCGCGCCGGTGGTGGATGACGCTGGCCTCCTGTGCGGCGCCATCAACCTGCAGGATTTCTACCAGGCAGGCATTATTTAACCCTTCAGTCCCAGACGCTTCGCCAGCCGGTGCAGGTTGGCGACGTCTATTTCCAGCGCCCGCGCGCACGCCGCCCAACTGCGGTTGTTCTGTTCCAGCGCGCGGGTAATCATCTGACGCTGAAATTCTTCCGTCGCTTCACGCAGATTCTCGTTCACGCTTTCAGGCGCAGCGGGCTTCACGGACGGTATATTTTCATCATGCAGGGCAAAATGGCGCGCATGAATCACGATGTCATCCCCCGAGCGCGTCGCCCGCGCCAGCACCACCGCGCGATGGATGGCGTGCTCCAGCTCGCGTACGTTACCCGGCCAGCCGTAGGTCAGCAGATGGCCTCGCGCCCCCGGGCTTAATACCACGCGCGACAAGCCCATTTTGAGCCGACACTGTTCGCAGAAAAAACCCGCCAGCAGCACCACATCGTCCCCACGCTCGCGCAGCGGCGGCACGGTAAGCGGAAAAACACTCAGACGATGGAACAGATCGGCGCGGAAATTGCCGTTCAGCACCGCTTCGCGCAGGTCGCGGTTGGTTGCCGCCAGCACGCGCACGTTGACCCGTAAGCTGCGGTCGTCTCCCACGCGCTGAATATCACCGTACTGTAATACGCGCAGCAGCTTGGCCTGCAGCGACAGCGAAAGCTCGCCTATTTCATCGAGGAACAGCGTGCCGTTATCGGCCATTTCAAACTTGCCGCTGCGGTTGCTGATGGCCCCGGTAAATGCCCCTTTGACGTGACCAAACAGCTCGCTTTCCGCCACGCTTTCCGGCAGTGCGGCGCAGTTAAGGTAGACCAGCGGGTTGGCCGCACGCGGTGAAGCTTCGTGAATGGATTTCGCCACCAGCTCTTTACCGGTGCCGGTCTCACCGAAGATCAGCACGTTCAAATCGGATGCCGCGACGATCTCAATCTCTTTTTTGAGTTGTACCATGCCTGGCGAGAGGCCAATCATCTCCGTATGCGCGACCTGTTCAAACGCCGCCGGGCTGCCGGGAAGAATATTCTGGCTCTCCAGCTGTTCAATCAGCAGAGCATTGTTCAGCGCCCCGGCCGCCAGGGCCGCAATCAGGCGCAGCTCTTCGTCGCTGAAGGTATCGAACTGGTCCGGCGACATGCCGTCGAGGGTCAGCGCCCCAATCAGGTTTTGTCCGGCAAACAGCGGCAGGCCGATACAGGCGTGCACCTTCAGGCTCTCCTGCCCGGGTATAAGGCCGTCGTACGGGTCGGGCAGATCGCTGTCTGCCGGAAAACGCACCACGTCACCCGCCCGGGCGATAGTCTCCAGCCGCGGGTGGCCTTCCAGCGTAAAGCGTCGCCCGAGCACGTCCTGCGCCAGCCCGTCGATGGCCAGCGGAATAAACTGCCGTCCCTCGTAGCGCAGCAGCGCCGAAGCATCGCAGTCCAGCACGTGGCGCAGCGTGGAGATAAGGCGCTGAAAACGATCCTGATGCCCGATGCCGGTTTGCAGTTCAATGGCGATTTTCGCCAGCACGTCTACGGAAAAGCTCATGTCTGCCTCGCTGTCATTTTGACAATACATAGTGTCATATTGACACCTTTAACGATAGTCATAATGACTACCCATTCGGGGGCATAAAAAATTTAACCCATAAAAATCAACAAAATAAAAGTTGGCACGCAAGTTGATATAGACAAAACAACTTATTCAACACGCCGTATTATTTGAGGTTGCTATGTCTATTCTGGTTAAAAATAACATTCATTGGGTTGGTCAACGTGACTGGGAAGTGCGTGATTTTCACGGAACGGAATATAAAACGCTGCGCGGCAGCAGCTATAACAGCTATCTCATTCGTGAAGGTAAAAACGTACTGATCGATACCGTCGATCATAAATTCAGCCGCGAGTTCGTGCAGAACCTGCGCAGTGAAATCGATCTGAACGACATCGACTACATCATCATCAACCACGCGGAAGAGGATCACGCCGGGGCGTTGACCGAGTTGATGTCCCATATTCCGGATACCCCGATCTACTGCACCACCAACGCCATCGACTCCATCAACGGTCACCATCACCATCCGGAGTGGAACTTCCACACCGTGAAAACCGGCGACACGCTGGATATCGGTAACGGTAAACAGCTGATCTTCGTAGAAACCCCGATGCTGCACTGGCCGGACAGCATGATGACCTACCTGACTGGCGACGCGGTGCTGTTCAGCAACGACGCCTTTGGTCAGCACTACTGCGACGAGCGCCTGTTTAACGATGAAGTGGATCAGACCGAGCTGTTTGAACAGTGCCAGCGCTACTACGCCAACATCCTGACTCCGTTCAGCCGTCTGGTGACGCCCAAAATCACCGAGATCCTCGGCTTCAACCTGCCGGTGGATATGATTGCCACCTCCCACGGCGTGGTGTGGCGTGAAAACCCCACCCAGATCGTTGAGCTGTACCTGAAATGGGCGGCGGATTATCAGGAAGACCGCATCACGATTTTCTACGACACCATGTCCAACAACACCCGCATGATGGCGGACGCCATCGCCCAGGGCATCAACGAGGTGGACCCGAACGTGGCGGTGAAAATCTTCAACGTGGCGCGCAGCGATAAAAACGAGATCCTCACCAACGTCTTCCGCTCTAAGGGCGTGCTGGTGGGCACCTCCACCATGAACAACGTGATGATGCCGAAAATTGCTGGCCTGGTGGAAGAGATGACCGGCCTGCGCTTCCGTAACAAACGTGCCAGCGCCTTTGGCTCCCACGGCTGGAGCGGCGGCGCGGTAGATCGTCTCTCCACCCGCCTGCAGGATGCCGGTTTTGAGATGTCCATGAGCCTGAAGGCCAAATGGCGTCCGGATCTTGACGCGCTGGAAGTCTGTCGTCAGCACGGCCGCGATATTGCTCGTCAGTGGGCGCTTGCACCGCTTCCTGAGGTCGCAGCACAACCCGCCGAACAGCCGCAAACCTGTGCCGGGGCAGCCGGCGCCGATCTCGGTCCACGCATGCAGTGCAGCGTCTGCCAGTGGATCTACGACCCGGAACTGGGCGAGCCGTTGCAGGACGTGGCTCCAGGTACGCCGTGGAGTGAGGTGCCGGACAACTTCCTCTGCCCGGAATGTTCCCTCGGAAAAGACGTCTTTGACGAACTGGCAACGGAGGCAAAATGAGCAACGGTATCGTCATCATCGGCTCGGGCTTTGCCGCCCGCCAGCTGGTGAAAAATATCCGCAAACAGGACGCTAACGTGCCGCTGACGATGATCGCGGCCGACAGCATGGACGAGTACAACAAGCCCGATTTAAGCCATGTGATTAGCCTGAACCAGCGCGCCGACGATCTCACCCGCCAGACGGCGGGGGAGTTCGCGGAGCAGTTCAACCTGCGTCTGTTTCCGTACACCTGGGTCACCGATATTGACGCCGATGCCCACGTGGTAAAAGCGAAAGATAAAACCTGGCAGTACGACAAGCTGGTGCTGGCGACGGGGGCCTCTGCGTTCGTGCCGCCGGTTACCGGCCGCGAGCTGATGATGACGCTCAACAGCCAGCAGGAGTATCGGGCCAGCGAAACGAAGCTTCGTGATGCAAAACGGGTAATGATTGTTGGCGGCGGTTTGATTGGCACCGAGCTGGCAATGGATTTTTGTCGGGCGGGTAAAGCCGTCACCCTGGTCGACCACGCGGCAAGCATTCTGTCGGCCTTGATGCCTGCAGAAGTAAGTAGTCGCTTACAGCACCGTCTGACCGACATGGGCGTGCATCTGCTGTTGAAATCGCAACTGCAACATCTGAGCGAAACCGAAGGCGGCATTCGCGCGACGCTTGACCGCAATCGCAGCCTGGAAGTCGATGTGGTGGTTGCCGCGACGGGGTTGCGCCCGGAAACGGCGCTGGCGCACCGCGCAGGCGCTGAAACAGGCCGTGGCGTGAAGGTGAATAGCTACCTGCAAACCACGCAGCCCGACATTTACGCCCTGGGGGACTGCGCGGAAATCAACGGCCAGGTACTGCCTTTCCTGCAGCCGATCCAGCTTAGCGCCATGTATCTGGCAAAAAACCTGCTCGGCAACAGCGCGCCACTGAAATTACCGGCCATGCTGGTGAAGGTGAAAACGCCAGCGTTGCCGCTGCATCTGGCAGGTGAAACCCAGCGCCAGGATCTGAACTGGCAGATCGCTGTGGAAGCTCAGGGAATGGTCGCGCGCGGCTCTGACGCCGATGGCCAGCTCCGCGCCTTCGTGGTTAGCGAAGATCGGATGAAGGAGGCTTTCGCGCTACTGAAATCGCTGCCCGCTTAACCCTTAACCTTTTACCACGCTTACTTAACCCTGGGATTTTATTATCCGCAGCCCCGATGTCCCGGGGCTTTTTTTTACGTAATCTATTAGCAAGATAAATACAAAAGAGGTAAATCATCGCCATCTGTCCTTAACTTATTATTTTACTGAATATAAAAGAGTGAAAACCTTCATAAACAGCAAGATATGCATTCCATTTTTCCAGCAAAACGGCACCCTGCTTCGCTTTACCGGAACGACATCATGGCGATTTCACTCCTCAAACACAATGGTTTTAGCGCAGCACTCAGGAATGTATGACCAGCGCGTCGTAGCCGCGCCAGCGATAGTTGATCATGGAGATCAGCCAGCAGGCGACAAACAGCCCAACCACCACAAAACCGGCGTTGCCGAGGTTATCGTTGACGGCACCAATGCGATCCCAGATGCCGCCGCTGAGGGCAAATTTATCCATCAGCAGCCCCAGCGCTTCCAGCCCGCCGATAAACACCGCCACCACCACAGAGGTACCGGTAATGGTCATGTTGTAGTAGAGCTTGCGCTGCGGCTTGTTAAATGCCCAACCGTAAGCCCCCACCATCAACAGATTGTCGAGGGTATCCACCAGCGCCATGCCGCTGGCGAAAAGCGCCGGGAAGATCATGATTGACCACACCGACATACCGTTTGAGGCGCTGGCGGCAGAGATCCCGAGCACGCCGATTTCAGTGGCGGTATCAAAACCAAGCCCGAACAGAAAACCGACCAGATACATCTGCCAGCTTTTGTTGACCAGGCGGAAAGTCGCGCCAAACAGCCAGTTCATTATTCCGCCCTGCGCCGGGAGGGAGATGTCTCCCTGCACCGCCTGCCCGTTTTTCAGCGCCTGAAAATTGCGCCAGACGCCGCGCAAAATCACCATATTGACTAACGCCATCGCCAGCAGGAACGTCGCGGAGACGGCCGTGCCAATCAGGCTGCCGGTTTCATGAAACCAGGCCATATTTTTCTGAAACGCGGTCGCCGTCGCGGCTATGGCGATGGAAGCCAGCACCACAATGGTGGAGTGCCCCAGTGAGAACCACGCCCCGACGCCTGAGGGGCGCTTGCCCTGCTGCATCATCTTGCGTGTCACGGTATCAATGGCCGCGATGTGGTCAGCATCCACCGCGTGACGCAACCCATAGCACCAGGCAAGCAGGCTTGCGGCCATTAACGCAGAACTGCTGCTAAAGGCGTTCCACGCCCAGCCCCACGCCAGAAGATTAGCCATTACCAGCGCCAGCAGCAGGAGCGCGGCGCGAGGTTCATTGCGTAAGCGTCGTAACATTTTACATCCTTTTTGAACATGACCGGGCTGCGGCAACCACCGCCTGCCCGAAGGAGATAGCCCCGTCACCCGCAGGCAGATGATGGGGAAAAAGAAGCGTGAAATCAGAGAGGTGTGCACGCAGACGCGCCCGCAGCAGGCGGTTATGCAACACGCCGCCGCTGAAACAGACGGTAGAGAGCGACAGGCGTCGGGCATGGCGTCGGGCTAACCCCGCCAGCCCTTTTGCCAGCGCGTCGTGAAAGGCCCACGCGCGCTCGCAGGGTTGCGCCTGCCAGGCCAGCCACTGCCGCCAGAAGAACGCAAGGTTTTCAACCTGAAGCGTCATCGGGTGTTCAACACCCGGGCACTGCGCGGCCAGCGCCTCCAGCCTGCAGGCGGCTTCGCCTTCATAGCGTTGTGTTTCAATACCCAGAGCACAGGCCACCGCATCAAACAACCGCCCGCAGGACGACGCCAGCGGCGCGTTAAGGCCGCGCTGAACGGCGGTCGCTAAAAGCGGCCAGTTTTGCGAACGTACGGCGCGGGTTTCCGGGTAGCGTTGCCAGTCAGGAACAAACGCCAGGCAGTGTGCCAGCAGATTTCGCCAGGGCTGCATGGCCGCGAGATCGCCGCCCGGCATCGCCACGGCGGGCAGGCCGCCCAGATGCTCGCACTCAAGGTAGTTCACCCGCAGACACTCCCCGCCCCACAGCGCGCCGTGCTCGCCCATGCCGATCCCGTCCAGCGTCAGAGCGATGGCGTCGCCACCGTCGAGCGGCCAGCCGTTTTCGGCAAGGCAGGCCGCGGCATGCGCGTGATGATGCAGTACGGTATCGACCGGCAGCGCCTGCTCCTGTGCCCAGTGCCGGGCGTGATAGCCAGGATGGGCATCGCACACCAGCCGCTCTGGCTGAAAGGCGTAGATCTGCTGCATCAACGACAGTACTGAACGCCACTGGGCCTCGACACCGTCGTCACTGAGATCGCCAAAATGCTGGCTCAGCACCGCCTGGTTACCGCGCACCAGACAGAAGGTATTCTTCATGTCGGCACCGGTCGCCAGAATAGAGGGAACAGAGCTAAAACCGGCGGGTAACGTGATGGCATCCGGCACGAATCCACGCGCCCGACGCAGCATGGCCCCGTCCTGATCCAGTACGGAATCGTCCATCCGCTGCAGGATGTCGCGGTTATGGAGCAGAAAACCGTCAGCGATCTCTGCGAGCTGTTCCAGCGCCTGGGGATTACTGATGGCAGGCGGTCTGCCGCTGAGGTTGCCGGAGGTCATCACCAGCGGGCGTTGCGTCTCCTGCATCAGCAAATGGTGCAGCGGATTGGCCGGGAGCATCACACCGAGGCTATCCAGGCCCGGCGCGATGTCGTCCGGAAAGCTCGGCAGCCAGGCTTTAGGGATCAGCACGATGGGCGCGGCAGGCGAGCGCAGCCGTGTTTGCACCGGCTGCGGAAGGCCGTCGGCGCTGGGGATCATCACCGCCAGCGGTTTCCCCGGACGCTGCTTACGTGCCCGCAGCATTGCCACCGCCTGCGGGTTAAGCGCGTCGCAGGCCAGATGAAATCCGCCCAGCCCTTTGATAGCCACAATGCCACCGTTTTTCAGCATCTGCACCGCCGCGTTCAGCGCCAGCTCGCGGGTGACAACCCGATCGGCCGCACGCCACTCAAGCTCAGGGCCGCAGTCCGGGCACGCCACGGGCTGGGCGTGAAAACGTCGGTCCGCAGGGTTGCGGTATTCCGTTTCGCACGGCGAGCAGAGCGGGAATGGCGCCATGGCCGTGGCCGGGCGATCATACGGCATGGCGCGGATAATGGTAAAACGCGGGCCGCAGTGGGTGCAGTTAATAAACGGGTAACGATAGCGGCGCTCGTGCGGATCGTTCATCTCCGCAAGGCACGCGGGACAGGTGGCGGCATCCGGTACAATCTGGGTGTCCATTGCTCCGCCCGCGCTGTGGCGAATGGTGAATGTCTCCGGCAGCGTTGACCAGTGGAACGGCTGCGTGTCGATACTCTCGATGCGCGCCAGCGGCGGGCAGTCCTGGCGCAGCCTCGCGGTGAAATGCCCCCCATTACCCGCGAGGCGCACCAGCACGCCCTCTCCGTCGTTGCAGACATCGCCGGTCAACTGCAGCGCCTGAGCCAGTTGCCAGACGAAGGGCCGAAAGCCCACGCCCTGCACCTTGCCACGCACCCGCAACTGTACGCCGTTACCGCCCATGACGGATCAGAACAGCAGAGATGAGGTGGTATCGAACGCTGCGCGACGGCGCTTCTCGGCGCTCATCTGCTCGAGCTTATCGCGATCCACGCAAACCAGCGCGTGTGTCGGGCAGGCCTCCATACAGGCCGGACCGGCGTCACGGTGATAGCAAAGATCGCATTTGTTGGCTTCGGCTTTTTCCGCCCACACATTCAGCCCCATGCCGCTGTTGCGGACCACCGGACGAACCACCACCTCCATCGCGCCGTACGGGCAGGCGACCACGCAGGTTTTACAGCCGATACAGCGCGCCTGCATCACATGCACAAAGCCTTTTTCACGTTTGATTGCACCGTTAGGGCAGACGTTGGCGCACGGCGCGTCTTCGCACTGACGGCAGATAGCGGCGGTGGAAATATTCACGCCTTTGATGACGTGGATCCGCGGTAAAAAGGTCTCTGGCGTAAGCGAAGCGCAATCCTGCTCCGCCTGATGAGACACCACGCACGCCACTTCACAGGTACGGCAGCCAATGCATTTACTGGCATCAGCCATAATAAAACGGTTCATCTGCTTCTCCAGCATTACAGTCATGCGCGGAGATATTCATAAACCGTGCCAGTTTTTAACTCGTTGATTTATAGTGATTTAGAAAATGTCGCGGGGGCTGTCATCGTCACTTCTGACGATGACAGCTGTCGACATCAGCGGTGCGGGCCGTCGATGACAGAGTCGCGCAGGATAAGCTCACCCGAGAAGGTTTGCTGATATTTAAACTCGCCGCCGTCGAGCATAAAAATCAGGCGGCTGATGGTCTCTTTAATCATCTCCGTAACCGGAATACGCACGCTGGAGAGCGAGGGCACGATGTAGGGCGCAATCGCCACATCGTCGAAGCCTACCACCGACACCGCATCAGGCGTGGCGACGCCGCTGTCGTGAAGCTGTTTCATGGCGCCAATCGCCATATCGTCGTTACTCGCCACCAGCGCGGTAAAGGTTTCGCCGCGCGAGAGCAGCTCAGACACGGCCGCCGCGCCGCTGGCCGGGTTCCATTTGCCGTGGGCGATCAGCGTCGGACGCAGCGGGATCTGGTGCTGCGCCAGGGCATCTTTGTAGCCAGAAAGACGCTCCACGCCCGTGGGCGAATCCAGCGAGCCGGTGATAAACGCAATGTCACGGTGCCCTTTCTCAATCAGCTGTGACACCGCTTCCTGACAGGAGGCTTTATGATCTGACCAGACGCTGTGGCTGCTGTTTTTACGCAGGCGACGGTTCAGTACCATGATCGGCTGCTCGTATTTCTCGACGATCTCGTCCATCTCTTCCACGCTCAGAAAACGCGGATAGATAATGACCGCGTCACAGCGCATATCAAGCAGGTACTGGATGGCTTCGCGCTCTTCATCGGCGCTGTGCTTGCCGTCCGCCAGGATCAGCTGCCGTCCCTTCTCTTCCGTCATGCGGGCGGCGTGAAACAGCAACTCACTAAAATAGACGCCGTGATACAGGGTGTTGGTCACCACCAGTCCCAGCGTCTGGGTGCGTTTGGTCGCCAGGTTGCGCGCCAGCAAATTGGGGCGATAGCCGCTCTCTTCGATGGCCTGAAACACCCGGTCTTTGGTCTCCTGGCTGACATAGCCATTCCCCGACAGCACCCGGGAAACCGTCGCTTTCGAAACGCCTGCCCGCTTCGCCACTTCAAGCATCGTGGTCATGTTGTTATTCCCTTTCATACTGATGGCACGCAGTGTACTGCACTGCAAAACAATTGTCGCAACGACGCGCTCACGCTTTTTGAACCGTCTGGTGATCGCCATCACGAAATGAAAAAATGGTCAAAATGCGATCTTGTTTCATTCAAAGAAACTCATGATGATTATGTGGAACCGGTTTCCTACATACTCTCACAACGACAACAGGATCACATCCGATGGCCAAAAATTATGCCGCGCTGGCGCAAGACGTTGTCAGCGCGCTTGGCGGCAAAGACAACATCGTCGCCGTCACCCATTGCATGACGCGACTGCGTTTCGTCCTGAAAGACGAAACCGCTACCGATACCGCACGTCTGAAAAATATCAGCGGCGTACTGGGCGTGGTACGTAACGACAACCAGTGCCAGGTGATTATCGGCAATACCGTTTCTCAGGCGTACCGTGAGGTGGTGAGCCTGCTGCCAACCGACCTGCAGCCTGCCGTGCCGGAAGGCCCACAGAAATTGACCCTGCGCCGCATCGGTGCCGGGATCCTCGACGCGCTGATTGGCACCATGTCGCCGCTGATCCCGGCGATCATCGGCGGCTCGATGGTCAAGCTGCTGGCGATGATCCTTGAGATGACCGGCGTGCTGGAGAAAGGCGCGCCGACGCTCACCATTTTGACCGTCATCGGCGACGGGGCGTTCTTCTTCCTGCCGCTGATGGTGGCAGCATCTGCCGCGGTGAAATTCAAAACCAACATGTCGCTGGCGATCGCCATTGCAGGCGTGCTGGTGCACCCGAGCTTTATCGAGCTGATGGCGAAAGCCGCGCAGGGTGAGCACGTCGAATTCGCGTTTATCCCGGTGACGGCGGTGAAATACACCTACACCGTGATCCCGGCGCTGGTGATGACCTGGTGCCTGTCGTATATCGAACGCTGGGTGGATCGCATTACGCCTGCGGTGACGAAAAACTTCCTCAAGCCGATGCTGATCGTGCTGATTGCCGCCCCGCTCGCCATCGTGCTGATTGGGCCGCTGGGGATCTGGATCGGCAGCGCCATCTCCGCGCTGGTCTACACCATCCACGGCTATCTGGGCTGGCTCTCCGTGGCGATCATGGGCGCGCTCTGGCCGCTGCTGGTCATGACCGGGATGCACCGCGTCTTTACCCCGACTATCATTCAGACCATTGCCGAAACGGGTAAAGAGGGGATGGTGATGCCGTCGGAAATCGGTGCCAACCTGTCGCTCGGCGGTTCATCCCTGGCGGTGGCATGGAAAACGAAAAACCCGGAGCTGCGCCAGACGGCGCTGGCCGCGGCGGCTTCCGCCATCATGGCGGGCATCTCTGAACCGGCGCTGTATGGCGTGGCGGTTCGCCTGAAACGCCCGCTGATTGCCAGCCTGATTAGCGGCTTTATCTGTGGCGCGGTGGCCGGTATTGCGGGGCTTGCCAGCCACTCAATGGCGGCGCCGGGGCTGTTTACCAGCGTGCAGTTCTTCGATCCGGCCAACCCGATGACCATTGTCTGGGTATTCGGCGTCATGGCGCTGGCGGTCGTGCTCTCCTTCGTGCTGACCCTGATATTAGGCTTTGAAGATATCCCGGTCGAAGACGAGGCTGAAAAAGCCCGCGCCCTGCAGAGCGCGCCGGTGCAGGCCAAAACCGCACAAGTTTAACCGTATAACGAGGTAGAAATGTCTGTTTTTCCACAAGGATTTTTATGGGGCGGCGCGCTTGCCGCCAACCAGAGCGAAGGCGCTTACCGTGAAGGCGGCAAAGGGCTGACCACGGTCGACATGATCCCTCACGGCGCAAACCGCCTGGCGGTGAAGCTTGGTAAGGAAAAGCGTTTTTCGCTGCGTGACGACGAGTTTTACCCAAGCCACGAGGCGATCGATTTTTACCATCGCTACAAAGAGGACATCGCCCTGATGGCGGAGATGGGCTTTACGGTGTTCCGCACCTCGATTGCCTGGAGCCGCCTCTACCCGAACGGCGACGAACCGCTGCCGAACAAAGAGGGCATTGCCTTCTATCGCGCGGTGTTTGAAGAGTGCAAAAAGTACAACATTGAGCCGCTGATCACCCTGTGCCACTTCGACGTGCCGATGCATCTGGTGACGGAGTACGGCTCCTGGCGCAACCGCAAGATGGTGGATTTCTTTGCCCGCTACGCCCGCACCTGTTTCGAAGAATTTAACGGCCTGGTGAAATACTGGCTCACCTTCAACGAGATCAACATCATGCTGCACAGCCCGTTCTCCGGCGCGGGGCTGGTGTTCGAAGAAGGTGAAAACGAAGATCAGGTGAAATACCAGGCCGCGCACCACGAGCTGGTCGCAAGCGCGCTGGCGACCAAAATCGCCCACGAGGTAAACCCGGAAAACCAGGTCGGCTGCATGCTGGCGGGCGGGAATTTCTACCCTTACTCCTGCAAGCCGGAAGACGTATGGATGGCGCTGGAGAAGGACCGCGAGAACCTGTTCTTCATCGACGTGCAGGCGCGCGGCAGCTATCCGGCCTACTCCGCCCGCGTGTTCCGCGAAAAAGGGGTGGTGATTGTGAAAGATCCGGGCGACGACGAAATGCTGAAAAACACCGTCGATTTTGTATCGTTCAGCTATTACGCCTCGCGCTGCGCGTCGGCCGATATGAATGCGAACAATACCAATGCGGCGAACATCGTCAAATCCCTGCGCAACCCGCATATTCAGGTGAGCGAATGGGGCTGGGGCATCGATCCGCTCGGCCTGCGCATCACCATGAACATGATGTACGACCGTTATCAGAAACCGCTGTTCCTGGTGGAAAACGGCCTTGGCGCAAAAGATGTCATTGATGAAAACGGCGAAATTAACGATGACTACCGCATCAGCTATCTGCGCGAGCATATCCGCGCGATGGGCGATGCCATTGAGGACGGTGTGCCGCTGATGGGCTATACCACCTGGGGCTGCATTGACCTGGTGGCGGCCTCAACGGGCGAAATGAGCAAGCGCTACGGGTTTGTCTACGTTGACCGCGACGATGCCGGAAACGGCACGCTGGAGCGCAAACGCAAGAAGTCGTTCTGGTGGTATAAGAAGGTGATTGCGAGTAACGGGGGGGATCTGGCGTAGCCTGTTGCCCTCACCCTAACCCTCTCCCACAGGGCTGAGGGTTCCCCAGAAAAATGAAAAGCACGATGAAGTGTGATCTACTGGTTGCGCTAACAAA
>NZ_JALW01000116.1:0-361 GCF_000710795.1 Enterobacter sp. T1-1
TCGTAGATACTGATGGTGCCGCCTGCCACGCCGCTGCTGCCGCTCAGGGTCGGGGTGGTGTCGTTGGTGACATCGCCCTTCTGCAGGTAGTCCGCATGCGGGGCCACGTCGTCATAGACGGTGTCCAGCGTCGGTGCCTGCGGCGGTACGGTGGCCACGTTGATGATGTACTCACCGGACGGACCGGAGACATTGCCCACGCCGTCGGTCTCTTTCGCCGTCAGGGTGTACTTCCCGTCCGGCAGCGGCGTGGTCGGCTCCAGGGACCAGGTGCCGTCGGCCTGCACTTTCGCGGTGCCAATCACCTTGTCGCCGTTGTAGACGGTGATGGTGTTGCCCGGCTCCGCACCGGTACCCTTGA
>NZ_JALW01000117.1:0-404 GCF_000710795.1 Enterobacter sp. T1-1
GCGAAGCGGAAACCACCATGAGCAATAACGTCAGGATTGAGGTACTGCTGAACGCAGTAGACCGGGCAAGCCGACCGCTCAAAGCTATCCAGACTGCCAGCAAGACCCTTGCTGGCGACATCCGCACTTCTCAAAACAGCCTGCGCGATCTGAATGCGCAGGCGTCCCGAATTGACGGATTCAGGAAAGCGAGCGCACAGCTTGCCGTGACTGGTCAGTCGCTTGATAAAGCGAAACAGGAGGCTGCAGCACTGGCCGTCCAGTTTAAAAAAACAGAAAACCCGACTAAAGCGCAGGCGCGCGCGATGGAGGCGGCAAAGAAATCCGCCGCTGATCTGCAGCTCAAATATAACGGGCTCAGGCAGTCGGTGCAGCGCCAGCGCACGGAGCTCGCGCAGGCTGGC
>NZ_JALW01000118.1:0-260 GCF_000710795.1 Enterobacter sp. T1-1
CTGCTGGTCACCGACAACGTCGGTGCGTACCAGGGCCCGGTCGTGAGCGGCGACACCACCGATGACAACACCCCGACCCTGAGCGGCAGGGCCGAGCCGGGCAGCACGGTGAACATCATCGACAACGGCCAGGTCATCGGCACCGCGAAGGTGAACCCGGACGGCACCTGGAGCTACACCCCGGACCAGCCGCTGGCGAACGGCGCACACGACCTGACCACCACCGTCACCGATCCATCGGGCAACACCGGGCCGGAAGG
>NZ_JALW01000119.1:0-6298 GCF_000710795.1 Enterobacter sp. T1-1
TATCAGGCAAGCAGCATCAGGCACAGACGGGTTCTGTCATACCTGAGTCTGGCAGAAGAAGTCATCCGGCATGAGCCCGGGAAAGTAAGACGCCTGAATATAGTTAACGAGATGAAAAAGCTGGGAAAAGAGTACAGTAATATGGTCATGGTGGCATGACCATATTACTGGGGATCCCTCAGCCCACAGGGAGAGGGAGAAAACATGATGCCCTTACCCTGCGGGAGAGGGAGAAAACCGGATGCAAAACCGCTGCTTACGACGGTAGGCGTACACATCTTCCACATGCCCGTTTTTGATCCGCGTTTGCAGTCCGCGCCAGTAGCTGGCGCGGAACAGATCCTCATGCATCTCTTCAAACAATGGCCCAATACGCGGGTCGGCGCACAGCCAGTGGCGAAACTCCTCGGGAAAGACATCGCCCGGTGAGACGCTGTACCACGGCTCGCCGGAGAGTTCATCTTCCGGGTAACGGGGCGGCGGGATATCGCGGAAATTAACCTCGGTCATGTAGCAAATTTCATCGTAATCATAGAACACTACCCGCCCGTGTCGGGTCACGCCGAAGTTTTTAAACAGCATGTCGCCGGGGAAGATATTGGCAGCGGCAAGCTGACGAATCGCGTTGCCGTACTCTTCAATGGCATCTTTTAAAGCCTGACCGTCGGCCTGTTCCAGCCAGATATTCAGCGGCACCATACGGCGCTCGATATACAGATGGCTAATCGCTATTTTGTCGCCCAGATCGGTGATTTTTGCCGGTGCTTCCTGCAGTAACAGGGCCATTAAAGCCGGATCGATCTGCCGCTTATCCAGCACAAAATTTTCAAACTCCTGCGTATCCGCCATGCGTCCGACGCGATCGTGTTCTTTCACCAGCTGATAGCAGGCACGAACATGCGCTGCGGTCATCTCTTTCTGCGGCGCGAATGTATCTTTGATGACCTTAAACACCCGGTCAAATCCCGGCAGCGTAAAGACCAGCATCACCATGCCGCGAATGCCGGGCGCTTCGATAAATTGCTCATCGGCGGTGGTGACATAACGCAAATACTCCCGATAGCTTTCCGTTTTGGCATGCTTCTGACAGCCAATCGCCATATACAGCTCGGCGGTGGTTTTGCCCGGCAGGATCTCGCGCAGCCACTCCACCAGGGCGGCAGGCAACGGAGCGTAGACCATAAAATAGGAGCGGGCGAAGCCAAACACAATGCTGGCCTCGGCGCTGGTGGTCAGGCAGGTATCGACAAACAGTTCACCGTCATCAGTACGGTGGATGGGCAGCAGAAACGGCACGGTGGCGGAGGGCGTCACCAGCTTGCCCACCAGCCATGCGGCTTTATTGCGGTAGAAAAGCTCGTTGGCGACCTGCAAATGGCAGTGGCTGAGCGCCTCTTCGCCAAAGGATTCGTGGAGATGGGCGATGATAAAGCCAATATCGCGGGCTTTATTCTCCCACGGCAAACGCAGCGGTAAATCTGTTAACACGCGGTGCAGGAGCTTCTCCCAGCCGTGGTCGGGGAAAAAATCCTTCGCCAGCGGGCGCGGAATGGTGCGAAAACGGCGCTCCGGCTGGGAGCTAAAAATAAATAACCGCTCAGGAGATAATGAGCGGTGGTCAAATAACCGGCAATACACGGAGTTGAAAAAGCTCTCCGCAATCTCGAAGCGCGGGTAGTCTGGCAACAAATGGGTGTAGTGCTCCTTAACGCGCAGTAAAAATGCCGCGTCAGGGTTTTTACCATCGGTAATGCAGCGCAGCTGTTCCACCACCAGACCCACGTGATGATCGTAGAGGTGAATACGCTGCTTCATGGCCTGCTGGACCGCATGCCAGTCGGCGTGCTCAAAGCGCTGCTGCGCGCCGGAGGTGACTTCCAGAAAACGACCATACTGGGCATCGAAGCCCTGCAAAATAGTCTGTGCAATCAGTAATTCCAGACCACGCGACATAGATTCCCCCTCACCCCAACCCTCTCCCCAGAGGGGAGAGGGGGAAAAGATTAGAACTGCGCTTCTTCTGTTGACCCCGTTAAGGCGGTGACGGAGGAGGCGCCGCCCTGAATAATCGTGGTCACATTATCAAAGTAACCGGTTCCCACCTCCTGCTGATGAGAAACAAAGGTATAGCCCTCTTTGCCCGCGGCAAACTCCGGCTGCTGCACTTTCTCGACATAGTGCTTCATGCCTTCACCCTGCGCGTAGGCGTGCGCCAGGTCGAACATGTTGAACCACATGCTGTGGATCCCCGCCAGGGTGATGAACTGATACTTGTAGCCCATGTCTGACAGCTGCTGCTGGAAGCTGGCGATGGTTTTATCGTCCAGATTCTTCTGCCAGTTGAAGGACGGCGAGCAATTATAGGCCAGCAGTTTGCCCGGGTATTTGGCGTGGATAGCATCGGCAAAGCGTTTTGCCAGCGCCAGGTCCGGCGTGGAGGTTTCGCACCATACCAGGTCTGCGTACGGTGCATACGCCAGGCCACGGCTGATGGCCTGCTCAATGCCAGCATGGGTACGATAGAATCCTTCGCTGGTGCGCTCGCCGGTAATGAACTCGCTGTCGTATGGATCGCAGTCAGAGGTGATCAGGTCAGCCGCGTCCGCGTCGGTACGGGCAATCACCAGCGTCGGCACGCCGAGCACGTCAGCGGCAAGACGCGCAGCGACCAGCTTCTGAATCGCTTCCTGGGTCGGGACCAGCACTTTGCCGCCCATGTGTCCGCATTTCTTCACCGAGGCCAGCTGATCTTCGAAGTGTACGGCCGCTGCACCGGCCTCAATCATCGATTTCATCAGCTCAAAGGCGTTCAGCACGCCGCCGAAACCGGCTTCTGCATCCGCGACGATCGGCAGGAAGTAGTCAATAAAGCGCGGATCGTTTGGCTCAATACCTGCCGCCCACTGGATCTGATCCGCACGGCGGAAGGTGTTGTTGATCCGATCCACCACCGACGGCACCGAGTTTGCCGGATAGAGCGACTGATCCGGATACATGCTGGAGGCCAGGTTGGCATCCGCCGCGACCTGCCAGCCGGAAAGATAAATGGCTTCGATACCGGCCTTCGCCTGCTGCAATGCCTGACCGCCGGTCAGTGCACCAAGGCTGTTGATGTAGCCCTTTTTGGAGCCGCCATGCAGCAGATGCCACATCTTCGCCGCGCCATTTTGCGCCAGTGTGCATTCCGGATTGACCGAGCCACGCAGTTTCACCACCTCCTCAGCGCTGTATGGGCGACGGATACCTTCCCAGCGCGGCTGTGTCCACTCTTTCTTCAGTTCTTCTATTTGTTGGGTACGGGTTTTCATGTGCAGATGCTCCATATTGTTATGTGGTGGATTTACGCAAGCAGGCGGTAGCCTGGCAGGGTGAGGAAGTCGATTAAGTCATCTGAGGTTGTGATTTGCTCCATCAGGCGGGCGGCATCATCAAAACGTCCGCTGCTGAAGCGGTGTTCGCCCAGCTCGTCCTGAATGACGCGCATCTCTTCCGCCAGCATCTGGCGGAACAGGGATTTGGTCACCGGCTTGCCGTTGCTGAGCGTTTTCTGATGGTGGATCCACTGCCAGATAGAGGTACGGGAGATTTCTGCCGTCGCCGCGTCTTCCATAAGACCGTAGATGGGCACACAGCCGTTACCAGAAATCCAAGCTTCGATGTACTGCACGGCAACGCGGATATTGGCGCGCATGCCCTCTTCCGTGCGTTCACCCGAGCACGGCGCCAGAAGTTGCTCTTCTGCGATTGGGGCATCGTCATCACGGGTGACAAACAGCTGGTTTTTGTTGTCGCCGAGCACGTGGTTAAAGACTTCCATTGCCGTATCGGCCAGGCCTGGATGGGCGATCCACGTGCCGTCGTGACCGTTACGCGCTTCAAGCTCCTTGTCAGCTTTCACCTTGTTGAGCACCTGATTGTTACGCTCAGCGTCTTTGCTCGGAATAAAGGCCGCCATGCCGCCCATCGCAAAGGCACCGCGCTTGTGGCAGGTTTTAATCAGCAGGCGCGAATAGGCGCTGAGGAACGGTTTATCCATGGTGACAACCTGGCGATCCGGCAGTACGCGATCGGGGTGGTTTTTCAACGTTTTGATATAGCTGAAGATGTAGTCCCAGCGTCCGCAGTTCAGACCCACAATGTGATCGCGCAGAGCGTGCAGGATTTCATGCATCTGGAATACGGCAGGCAGCGTTTCAATCAGCAGGGTGGCTTTAATGGTGCCACGCGGCAGGTTGAAGCGATCTTCCGCGTAGCTGAACACCTCACTCCACCAGGCCGCTTCCTGCCAGGCCTGGGTCTTCGGCAGGTAGAAATAGGGGCCACTGCCTTTTGCCAGCAGGTTTTTGTGGTTGTGGAAGAAATAGAGGGCAAAATCAAACAGGCTGCCCGGAATCGCTTCTCCGCGCCACGTGACGTGTTTTTCCGGCAGGTGCAGGCCGCGTACGCGGCAGATCAGAACCGCCGGATTGGGTTTCAGCTGATAAATTTTACCGGCTTCGTTGGTATAGCTGATGGTGCCATTAACGGCATCGCGCAGGTTGATCTGCCCGTCGATAACTTTACGCCAGTCCGGGGCCAGGGAGTCCTCAAAATCCGCCATAAAGACTTTAACGTTGGCGTTCATGGCGTTGATCACCATTTTGCGCTCTACCGGACCAGTGATCTCAACGCGGCGATCCTGCAAATCTTCAGGGATGCCGCGGATTTTCCAGTCGCCGCGTCGAATGGAAGCGGTTTCCGAAATAAACCCAGGCAGCTTGCCATTATCAATTTCCTGCTGTTGATGAATGCGTGCAGCCAGCAGCTTATTGCGCTGCGGCGTAAAGCGGGTCACCAGTTCAGTCAGAAATTCAACCGCCTCAGCCGTCAAAATTTGCTGTTCTTGCTCGCCATACGGCTGGGTAAAGGCCAGTTCATCGACCGTCGTTGCCTGTTGAGTCATCACTCTGCTCCTCATCAAAGATCCAAATTCACATCCCCAATGCGAACGAAAGATCGTTGTGTAGTTTTCGCTCAGCAGAATTAAGACTATCTCTATTTTTTCCAAAATCAAAAACAATTTCCATTTTAAATTCAATTTAAATTCAACTTATTGATTACTATGAATTTAAAGTTTTATTGCATGTTGAGTTGAATTTCGGAAATAAAAAAGGCACCCGAAGGTGCCTGATGTGAATAGCTGAAACGCTTTAGGATCGTTTTATGCAGAAGATTACTCCAGCGTCGGATTCATGTGACGCAGATCGTATGGCGTTATCTGGTAGACGTAATAGTTGAGCCAGTTGGTAAACAGCAAATTCCCGTGACTGCGCCAGGTGGCTCGCGGTTTGTTCTGGGGATCGTTTTTCGGGAAGTAGTTGTACGGCACATCCGGATTGAGACCCGCTTCGACATCACGGAAATACTCTGCCGCGAGGGTGTGTGGATCGTATTCAGGATGCCCGGTTACAAAGGCAATACGTTTATCTTTGCTGGCAAACAGGTAAGCATCGCCATCTTCTGTTTCGGCCAGGATCTCCAGATCGGTGTAGTCGCGAATCAGCTGCGCCGGGAAATCGGCGTAGCGCGAATGCGGGGCCAGGAACGAATCATCAAACCCACGTGTCAGCAAGGCATGAGGGTGAAGAATGTGGTGTTCGTATACGCCGGAGAGTTTTTCGGTACGGGTTTGTTTGGGGATGCCATAGAGGATATTCAGCGCGGCTTGTACCGCCCAACAGACAAACAGCGTGGACGTGACGTGATCTTTTGCCCACTCCAGTACCTGTTTGATCTGCGGCCAGTAGGCGACATCATTAAATTCTACCAGGCCCAGCGGCGCACCGGTGACAATCAGTCCGTCGAAGTTTTCCTCGCGGATATCGTCGAAGTTACAGTAGAAGTTATTCAAATGCTCAGAAGGCGTGTTACGCGACTCACGGGCATCGATCCGCAGCAGCTGAATATCCACCTGAAGCGGAGAGTTCGAAAGCAGGCGCAGGAACTGATTCTCTGTTTCGATCTTTTTCGGCATCAGATTAAGAATGAGCACCTTCAGGGGGCGAATTTCCTGACCTGTCGCGCGTGAAGTGGTCATCACAAAGACGTTTTCTTCACGTAAGAAATTGACGGCTGGTAGCTCGTCCTGCACCCGAATCGGCATAACCTTGTATCCTCACAGCATACGTATAAACGTTTAGACATCCAGACAGCCAACGATACCCAGAATTGGCGTGAATGTCGAGTCTGCAAGCTAAAGGTGAGAAAGTTTCAAGGAGAGGGAGAAAAACAAAAGCAAAAACCCCGCACCTTACGGTAC
>NZ_JALW01000120.1:0-206 GCF_000710795.1 Enterobacter sp. T1-1
AGATTACGCCTGATACGGCTGGGGGGCGCCCTGGGCACCGGGGGGGGGCGGGGGGGGGGGGGGGGGGGGGTTTTTTTGGGGGGGGGGGGGGGGGGGGGGCAAAGGGGGGAGGGGGGGGGGGGGGGGGGAACCCCCCCAACAACAAAAAAAACCCCCCCCACCACCAAAACCCCCAAACCCCCCCCCCCGCCGTTGCTCAGCACATT
>NZ_JALW01000121.1:0-570 GCF_000710795.1 Enterobacter sp. T1-1
GATAGCTGATTAACTTCTTGATCGTTCCATATCCAAAGCGAACTGACTCTAATGGGTTCTCATCGATACCCTTCACTTTACGCCATTGAGGGAGAGCTGTTTTAAGCGACTCAGCGATTTCTTCGTCTGTACCACTCGCAAGATCAATTTCGAACATAACTGTTCTTGAAAACTGATCTGGCATAATATCTGATAATGATTCTTCCCGAAGCTCTCTGTTTATAGAATAATTATCACCTTCATGCCAAACAAATCCTCCACGCTGCATTGCAATAATGCTCGTTTCAGCGAGTCGGTCAAGTGTGGTTAGAAAAAAATGTGGCGGTTGAAAGAGCTTGTTGGCAGGAGCCATGTATCCCAATTGCCCTTCTTCGATCAAAAAGGGATTACCGCTGAATATTTTCGAGAAATACACCATAAGTTCTTTGCTCTCGAAATCTTCTCGATATTCCTTAAAGAACAAGTTCCGAGCCCATAACTCATGGTAGAACTGTATCAATGAGAGGTCTTCAAATTTGCGGTAAGTACTAATATCCAGCCATAACTTGATCTATCTCGTATGCCGTCTTC
>NZ_JALW01000122.1:0-295 GCF_000710795.1 Enterobacter sp. T1-1
GGGCTGAGGGTTCCCCAGAAAAATGAAAAGCACGATGAAGTGTGATCTACTGGTTGCGCTAACAAATCAGAAGAGACCTCATCGTGCCTTTACAGACAGTCTGCCAGAAATTTTTCTCCGCGTCTTTACCGGACGTTCACAGCTTCCGGATTAATGTCCTTGTTTCCATGGCCGTTGCCCTCACGCACGGTGCGGATCTGACCCTGACCAGCCTTGGTCGCACTCTTCCCGGCAGGGCGCACGTCAAAAATAAAATTAAACGTGTTGACCGTGCCCTGGGTAATACCGCCCTTCA
>NZ_JALW01000123.1:0-2464 GCF_000710795.1 Enterobacter sp. T1-1
TTGCAACAGAAGATGAGTTAACAGCTCTTGCCCGCTGGAAGCGTTACCGTGTGATGCTAAACCGCCTTGATATCAGTTCCGCCCCGGATATCGAGTGGCCTGAAAAACCTGTCTGATTGCAGCCCTCCACCCGGAGGGCTTTTTGCTTGTTGTCTCATCCTCCTGCAAACGCTGTTTTATCGCACTTTTAGATTGCATAACTAAAAATGGTCGCACCCCTTAACCACGGAGTTAAACAGATGGGCGACTATCACCACGGCGTCGAGGTCATTGAGATTAACGATGGCACGCGCACCATTTCCACCGTCTCGACGGCCATCATCGGCATGGTCTGCACGGCCAGCGACGCTGACCCTTCAACATTCCCCCTTAATGAGCCGGTGCTGATTACCAGTGTGCAAACGGCTATCGGTAAAGCCGGTAAAAAAGGCACGCTGTCAAAATCCCTGCAGGCCATCGCCGACCAGTGCAAGCCGGTCATTGTGGTGGTGCGCGTTCCCGAAGGTACCGACGACCCGTCAGACCCGGAAGCGGCGCAGAAAGAAACCATTTCGAACATCATTGGCACGACCGACGAAAACGGCAAATATACCGGGCTGAAAGCGCTGTTAACGGCGAAAACCGTCACCGGCGTTAAGCCCCGCATTCTCGGCGTGCCGGGTCTTGATACGCAGGAAGTGGCGACCGCGCTAGCGTCAACCTGCCAGAGCCTGCGCGCGTTCGGATATGTGAGCGCGTGGGGCTGCAAGACCATTTCTGACGCCATCAAATACCGTGAGAATTTCAGCCAGCGTGAGCTCATGGTGATTCACCCTGATTTTCTGGCATGGGACACCACGGCGAACGAAACCGATATTGCATGGGCGACCGCCCGCGCGCTCGGCCTGCGTGCCAGAATCGACCAGGAGACCGGCTGGCACAAAACGCTGTCCAACGTCGGCGTGAATGGCGTCACCGGCGTCAGCGCCTCGGTCTCATGGGATTTGCAGGAGCAGGCCACCGACGCCAACCTGCTGAATCAGGCCGGGGTGACAACGCTCATCCGCAACGACGGCTTTAAATTCTGGGGCAACCGCACCTGCTCGGACGATCCGTTATTCGTGTTTGAAAACTACACCCGCACGGCGCAGGTGCTGGCCGACACGATGGCGGAAGCGCACGCGTGGGCGATGGATAAGCCTGTTTCCGCAACGCTCATCCGCGACATCGTCGCCGGTATCAATGCCAAATTCCGCGAGCTGAAAAACAACGGCTATATCGTTGACGGCTCATGCTGGTACGACCCGGAGTCAAACAGCGTGGAAACCCTGAAAGCCGGGAAACTGTATATCGATTACGACTACACCCCCGTCCCGCCGCTGGAAAACCTGACCCTGCGCCAGCGCATCACTGATACCTATCTGGCAGACCTGTCAGACTCGGTCAACAGCTAAGGAACTCAGAGCATGGCGTTACCACGCAAACTGAAATACCTGAACATGTTTAACGACGGTCTCAGCTACATGGGCGTTGTTGAATCCGTCACCCTGCCAAAGCTGACCCGCAAGCTTGAGAAATATCGCGGCGGCGGGATGCCGGGCTCGGTGTCGATTGACCTTGGCCTCGATGACGACGCGCTGTCACTTGAGTGGACGCTCGGTGGTCTGCCTGATGTCGAGCTGTGGGCGCAGTACGCATCACCCGGTGCGGATAGCGTGCCGCTGCGCTTTACCGGCTCATTCCAGCGCGATGACACTGGCGCAATTTCTGCCGTCGAGGTTGTCATGCGTGGCCGTCACAAAGAGTACGACGGCGGTGAAAACAAACAGGGCGAAAGCGGCACGACCAAAATCTCGACCGAGTGCTCGTACTATCAGCTCACGATTGACGGCAAAGAGGTCATCGAGATTGACGTCATCAACATGGTGATGAAAGTCGACGGTGTCGACCGTCTGGCGGAGCACCGTAAGGCTATTGGTCTGTAACCCCTTATCCGGTCAGCGATGCTGGCCGGCCACTTAACTTTGACGAGAGCGACATCATGGAAAATATCAAAGAAACCGAAAACCCGAACATTGTGATCCTCGATAACCCCATCATGCGCGGTGAGCAGAAAATCGAGCAGGTTACGGTCACAAAACCCAACGCGGGAACCCTGCGCGGCGTGAGTCTGGCCTCGCTGGCTAACTCTGACGTTGACGCGCTGATTAAGGTGCTGCCGCGCATGACGTACCCAGCACTCACCGAGCATGAGGTCATGCGCCTAGAAGCGTCAGACCTGATTTTGTTCGCCGGTAAGGTGGTTGGTTTTTTGTCACCATCTTCGGCTCGCTGACCTTCCCCGACAACCTTTCGGTCGATGACCTGATGGCGGATATCGCGGTGATTTTTCACTGGCCGCCATCAGAGCTGTATTCCCTGAGCGTGACCGAACTCATCACATGGCGCGAAAAGGCGCTGCTGCGAAGCGGAAACCACCATGAGC
>NZ_JALW01000124.1:0-4133 GCF_000710795.1 Enterobacter sp. T1-1
TGAACGGAGAGCAGCCAGGCTTCTTCATCAGGAGGGTTGCCAAACTGCGCTCCCACTTCCGGGGCGAGCCGCATTGAATCCGGTGAAATTTCGTCGAACAGCTCTGCCTCCACTTCCGGCAGCGGCTCGCCGGTCACGGACCGGTGCGCCATCGCGCGGACATGGGAGGTGAGCATCTGTTCCTGTACTGCATTGGGGATGATGTTGTGCCGGGCCAGCAGGGCATAAACCTGCTGTAGCATGGTGTTCGCGAGCTTTTCTGTTTGCTCCGCCTGATCCCCAACGTCGTTCATTACCGCTCCGTTACTCACTGGTCTTACCCCGTTAATGGCTCTGGAATAAAACTAACGTTGGCGATGGCGGGTTTGTAGCGAGTTGTTTTCCACTTCGAAGTGGAAAGGCGAGCCGCAGCAGTGATCTGTGCCACATAAATAGGCTGAATCTGGATAAATCGCTGTATTTGCGTGATGAATATCACGTTATCTGACGGCAAATATGGGAAGAGCGAAGCGGAAAAGATTACGAGCCGACTCGTAGAAATGTGACGTGGATAAGGTTTTCTTATGGGGATTCGCTAGAGTGGCGGCGGGTGCTTGAGACTGACCGTCTCAGGCATGGGACGGAAAGTGGAAAGCCCCGCCTGATAAAAAATCAGGGCGGGGGCTCGAAACGACACGTCGGACCGTGGAGTTCGCTACCTCGCCCGCTTTAAAGCAAGGAGGCATCCATGAAACGCCAATCCCCAATTATCCGGGTTTTGATGATTATTGCTTTGACAATAATCATCTTAACGCTGGTGACGAGGAAAACACTGTGCGAGATCCGTTTTCGAAACGGCTCGCTTGAAGTGACAGCGCGGATGGAGTGTCGCTCCGGCCAGTAGGGAGCAAAGATGCGGGGGCGCTAACTGCGCCCCCGCATACGGGAAAGGACGTACAGCTCAGGCACCCAATTAACGATACTTTTTGTGATACGTGTTACGCGTCGCGACAAACTGGTCGGCTGCCGCCTGGGCTTCCTTCACTTTGCCTTCGTTAGCGAGCTTCAGCGCGCCGTCAATCTGACCGACCAGCACGTCAAAGCCGTGGCGATAGTCCTTCATCTCTGCGCTGTCTGCCGCTTTGCTTTCCAGCTTTGGCGGCGTCGCTTTTTGCGCGTCCAGCGCCGCTTCACGCATTTTGGTCAATGCGCTTTTCATTTCTGCCGCATTGTCCGTTTTCTGCACGACCTTCAGGTTTTGACTGAGGATGTCCATGTTGTCTTCGAGATCGGCAGCAAACGCAGAAGAGCCAAGAACCAGCGTTGAAGCCGCGACGATCGCTAACAGGTGTTTACGCATTGCTCACTTCCTTTTTTATTATTAAAACGCTTTTCGGGTATTACTGGCCGGCAATTTTCATTTCCGGCAGTAATACAGAACCACACTGTATATTGCTACGTGTTTCAATATCGTTACCGACCGTAACGATATTGCGCCACATGTCCTTCAGGTTGCCGGCGATGGTAATTTCGCTCACCGGATACTGAATCTCGCCGTTTTCGACCCAGAAGCCTGCCGCACCGCGAGAGTAGTCTCCGGTAATGCCGCTCACGCCCTGGCCCATCAGTTCTGTCACCACCAGGCCGGTGCCCATCTCTTTCAGCATCTGCTCGAAGTTCAGGCCCTGTCCGGCAATGCGCCAGTTATGGATGCCCCCCGCATGTCCGGTGCTTTTCAGCCCCAGCTTGCGCGCGGAGTAGTTGGTCAGCAGCCACTGAGTCAGAATGCCGTCTTTAACGATATCGCGGCGTTCCGTGCGCACGCCTTCGCTGTCGAACGGCGTAGAGGCCAGCCCTTTCAGCAGGTGCGGGTGCTCTTCAATGGTCAGCCATTCCGGCAGGATCTGTTTGCCCAGTGAGTCGAGCAGGAAGGTCGATTTACGGTAAACTGAGCCGCCCGCGATAGCGCCCACCAGATGGCCAAACAGGCCGGTCGCCACTTCATTGGCAAAAATGACCGGGGCTTTCATGGTGGAGAGCTTACGCGGTGACAGGCGAGACAGCGTGCGTTCAGCACACGCTTTGCCCACCCACTCAGGGGACTGTAAATCCCCCAGCGCGCGGCCGATGGTGTAAGCATAATCCCGCTCCATATCGCCGTTTTCTTCGGCGATCACGCAGCTTGAGAGCGAGTGACGGGTTGAGCAATAGCCCTGCAGCATTCCGTGGCTGTTGCCGAAGACTTTGATGCCGTAGTGGCTGTTGAAGCTGCCGCCTTCGGTATTGGTGATGCGTTTATCCGCCTGCAAAGACGCCTGTTCGGCACGCGCGGCCAGCTCAATGGCTTCGTCCGGGGTGACTTCCGCCGGGTGGAAAAGATCGAGATCCGGGGCATCAAACGCCAGCAGATCTTTATCCGCAACGCCGGCATAAGGATCCGGTGAGGTGTAACGCGCAATATCCAGCGCCGCCTGCACGGTACGGGCAATGGCATCGGGGCTGAGATCGGTAGACGACGCGCTGCCTTTGCGGTTCTGGTGATAGACCGTGATCCCCAGCGCGCCATCGCTGTTGAATTCTACATTCTCCACTTCGCCATAGCGGGTGCTCACGCTAATGCCGGTGGTTTTGCTGACCGCCACTTCGGCGCCATCTGATTTACCTGAAGCGAGCGTCAGCGCGGTGGAGACGGCTTCTTCCAGAATCTTACGCTGCGCTTCAACTTGTGAGGTTACTTTCATCGCAAATGCCATACTGTAAGAGAGAGTTAACTGAAGTCTAACAGAGAACCGTTTTTCAGTGCGCGTCTTAACTGGTAACATTAGCCTCTTTTTTTAAGGAGCCTGACATGACTAAGCAGCCCGAAGACTGGCTCGACGACGTTCCCGGTGATGACATCGAAGACGAAGATGATGAGATCATCTGGGTCAGTAAAAGTGAAATTAAACGCGACGCCGAAGAGTTAAAACAGCTTGGCGCAGAAATGGTGGAACTGGGTAAAAACGCGCTGGATAAGATCCCGCTCGACCAGGATCTGCGTGATGCCATTGAACTGGCACAGAAAATCAAAAAAGAAGGCCGTCGTCGCCAGCTTCAGCTTATCGGTAAAATGCTGCGTCAGCGCGACGTCGATCCGATCCGCCAGGCGCTGGATAAACTGAAAAACCGCCACAACCAGCAGGTTGCGCTGTTCCACAAGCTGGAGCAGATCCGCGACCGTCTGATTGAACAGGGTGATGATGCGGTACCGGAAGTATTGAACCTGTGGCCGGATGCCGACCGCCAGCAGCTGCGTTCACTGATCCGCAACGCGAAGAAAGAGAAAGAAGGGAATAAGCCGCCGAAGTCCGCGCGTCTGATTTTCCAGTATCTGCGCGAGCTGTCTGAGAACGAAGAGTAATATCGAACCGCCTGTTCCCCCCTCACCCCAGCCCTCTCCCCATAGGGGAGAGGGAGAAGAGTAATGTAGGCCCGGTAAGCGCTAGCGCCACCGGGCTTTTTTTTACTCTGCGGCCTCAGCCTTTTTCGCCAGACCGTCCAGCAGCTTCTGATGGATCCCACCAAAACCGCCGTTACTCATCACCAGAATATGGTCACCCGGCTGAGCGGCTTTCACCACCATATCCGCCAGAGCATCAACATCCGCACTCCAGTGCGCAGGCTGAATGCAGGCATCGGCCACTTCAGCTACCTGCCACGGAATATGCTGTGGCTGCAGCAGGAAGACTTCGTCGGCACGTCCTAAGGATGGCGCGAGATCGTCTTTACAGATGCCCATTTTCATGGTGTTAGAGCGTGGCTCCAGCACCGCCAGAATGCGCGCGGTACCGCCGACCTTGCCGCGTAACGCTGCAAGCGTCGCCAGAATAGCAGTTGGGTGGTGCGCGAAATCGTCATACACGGTTACGCCGTGGGCTTCACCGCGCAGCTCCAAACGGCGACGGGCATTGATAAATGAACCCAGTGCATTCGCCGCATCCGCAGGCTGAACACCCACATGGCGTGCGGCAGCGATTGCCATCAGGCCGTTGTGCATGTTGTGTTCGCCAACCAGGCCCCACTTCACCTCACCCACTTTCTCGCCGTCGAGCCACACTTCCCACTCCGAGGCATCCACGTTGAGTTTTTTCGCCTGCCAGTGGCCCTGCTCACCC
>NZ_JALW01000125.1:0-1122 GCF_000710795.1 Enterobacter sp. T1-1
CCCCCGCCCCCCCCCTGCGCCTCGCCCCGGCCTGCAGGAAACGCCTCAGCGATTTACAGCCGGACCAGGGCGTCGCTGTAAGTCATTCATTTTCCTGAAGCAACATTCATCGCTTCCGGTAAAAAATTACTGGGGAACCCTCAGCCCTGTGGGAGAGGGTTAGGGTGAGGGCACCAGACCGCACCATCCCCTAAACCGCACAATCCATCACCCAACAATCCCCCATCCTTCACAATCATTGGTTATTATTGTTTCCGGAAAAATAATCACTTAACTAATGATTTCTGAAACCCATGACAAAAACATCTCAGGGGCTTAGCCCCGCGCTTATTCTTTTAATGTCCGTGGCAACGGGTCTGGCGGTCGCCAGTAACTACTACGCTCAACCTCTGCTCGATACCATCGCCCGGGCGTTTAACCTTTCTGCCAGCTCGGCAGGCTTTATTGTCACCGCCGCGCAGCTCGGCTATGCCGCCGGGCTGCTGTTCCTGGTGCCGCTCGGCGATATGTTTGAGCGCCGGATGCTGATTGTCTCCATGACCCTGCTGGCCGCAGGCGGCATGCTGATCACCGCCAGCAGCCACTCTTTAACAATGATGATTATCGGCACCGCGCTGACGGGTCTGTTCTCCGTGGTGGCGCAAATTCTGGTTCCACTGGCCGCCACCCTCGCCGCACCGGAAAAGCGCGGCAAAGTGGTGGGCACTATCATGAGCGGCCTGCTGCTGGGGATACTGCTGGCACGTACCGTAGCAGGTCTGCTGGCCAGCCTTGGCGGCTGGCGTACCGTCTACTGGGTGGCAAGCGTGCTGATGGTGGTGATGGCGCTCGCGCTCTGGCGCGGCTTGCCGAAGGTGAAGCAGGAAAATCACCTGAACTATCCTCAGCTTCTGGCCTCCGTGTTCAGCCTCTTTACCCGGGATAAACTCCTGCGCACCCGCGCGCTGCTGGGATGTTTCACCTTCGCCAACTTCAGCATCCTATGGACGTCGATGGCCTTTCTGCTGGCCGCACCGCCATTTAACTATTCCGAAGGGGTGATTGGTCTGTTTGGTCTGGCCGGTGCGGCGGGGGGGGTCGGCGCGCGGCCGGCAGGGGGGGGGGGCGGGAAAGGGAAAAATC
>NZ_JALW01000126.1:0-2619 GCF_000710795.1 Enterobacter sp. T1-1
AGTCCCCCCCCTCGCACCAATTATCTTGCATCCCCTCTGAAGTCCTTCATGTTATTCCCTGTTATTTCAAACTCATCAGTATCACCAGAATTCCACTGACCAGCGCGACGCATGATGGCAACAAAACAAAGTGCCGTAATTGCTTATGCCAGATCATGGCTGAGGACATCAGCAACCCTGACACGATGATGGCTTTCCAGAGTTCAATGGAGAGATCGGCAAACATCAGACCGCCGAGGATGGCTCCCGGCAGTAATACCCCCCAACCACTTCCTAACACCCGGTTCAACATGGTTTGCCCTTTCGAATCGATAATGATAACCAATATCATATGACAGGCATTATCATTTGTCAGCACCGATAATTAAAAACCGTGGCCGTTTACCTTTCCCGTAATGACAGGCATTGTTTAAGGTGATAAATTGCCCACCTGTTAACTACTCATAAAGTTTCTCTGATAATTACTCGTTGATTTTTTTTGCTTCCATTATTGCGAAACAACATCCATTTATCTGTTTTAATTAAATTTTAATAAAAACGCACTACTATGACATCACAATCCTGGCGGTCTTTGGTCAACAGCAAATATCAATTATCGTTACGTTTATTTTTATTTTTGAACGCAACCTCAGCGGTGTTCTCGGTAACAAATCCGCTCTATTCTGTTCAGCTGTTATCTTTCCCCCTGCTGGCTATTTTTACGCTCAGCACCGGATTGCTGCTCTGGCACTGGCAAAAGAGTACCCGCAAGATAAATATTCCTGTGGTTTCAGCGATATTCGGGATTTTATGGGCCTGGCAAATCGCCTCAAAATTTTCGTTAATTACGCACGATCGGGCGTCATATTTGATCATGGCGCTATTAACGGTGCTTTTTATCGGTTCGCTGGCATTCGCCATTAATATCAAAGCGTTTACGCTCCACTCATTACCCGCATTTATTGTCTGCCTGTGGTTAAGCCCCTCTGAACACTGGTTGAGAATGATCTACTCTTTCATTCTTCCGGTCGTGGCTATCGGCGTTCACCACGTACTACAAAGGCGTAACGATCGCTTCGCTCAGGAACTTCTCTCCCGGTTACTGGAAGAACGAGAAACCCTGACCGATCTCAGCATGATGGATCCGCTTACCGGGCTGTATAACCGTCGCGGCTTGCAAAGCCGACTGGAGAATCTGCCTGCGGTAGAGAACGGCGAACACTTTGTCCTGCTAATGGATATCGATCACTTCAAGGCCTATAACGACCACTACGGCCATATGATGGGTGACCAGGCGTTAATCCGTGTCTCGGCAGCCATTCGTGATGCCGTACGCTCGCGGGACATTGTGGCGCGGTTTGGCGGGGAAGAGTTTATGGTACTGCTGACGAACATCTCGCTGGAACATGCCCGCCAGACGGCAGAGCGCATTCGTCAGAAAGTGTACGACTTAAAAATCCCCCACATGTTCAATGAGCGCGTTGCGACTAACGTCACCATCAGCATTGGTATTGCCATTTTTGAGAATGAAGACGCAGAAGGCGCGCTGGAAAAAGCAGATAAAGCCCTCTACGAAGCAAAGCATCTTGGGCGGAATAACATTCTGCTCAGCGAAGAGCTACAGGCGGTTTAAGCACAGCATCTCTCTCCAGGACAAAAGTCTTGCCATCGGTATGAGCAATAGTTAGGATTGGCAATCATTATCATTTAGATTTCTATCTATTATGGCCACTCATACCGTACAGACTGTTGAACCCCTCCTCTGGCGAGCCCGTCTCACCACGGGAGACTCTTCGCTTGCGGAAGCCATACGCGAAAAGATAGCGGCAACCCGTGCCCATCTGCTGGACTTTATCAAACTGGATGAGCCGCATCCGCACCACGCCATGACACTGGCACAGTGGCAGCAGCCGGCAAAACGCCAGTCGCTGCTGGCAACCTATTCTGACCATATCTATCGCAATCAACCCACCCTTACGCGGGAAAACAAGCCCCTGCTCTCTCTCTGGGCGCAATGGTATATCGGCCTGATGGCGCCTCCGCTTATGCTGGCATTGCTCACCCAGGAGACCATGCTGGATCTCTCCCCGGAGTATTTTCACGTTGAGTTCCACGAGACGGGGCGTGCGGCCTGCTTCTGGATCGATCTTCACGAAGACCCAACGGCCATGCATCTTTCTGCCACGCAGCGGATGGAGCGGCTCGTGACCCGCGCCCTGATGCCGGTGGTGAATGCTCTGGAAGAGACAGGTGAGATCAACGGGAAGCTTATCTGGAGTAATACCGGCTATTTAATCCACTGGTATTTGACGGAAATGAAGCCCCTGCTCGGTGATGAGAAGGTAGATGCCCTGCGTCAGTCCTTGTTCTTTACGAAACAGCTTGCGGATGGCCGCGATAACCCATTATTCCGTACCGTAGTGCCGCGTGACGGGCTTCTGGTGCGCCGCACCTGCTGCCAGCGCTATCGCCTGCCGGACGTTCAGCAGTGCGGGGATTGTACGCTGAAGTAGTCGTATCCGGCCTGATGCCCTCACCCTGGCCCTCTCCCACAGGGTTGAGGGATCCCCATAAATAATGCCTGCACAGACGGCCCCCTCTCCCTTTGGGAGAGGGCGGGGGTGAGGGGGAACATACGGC
>NZ_JALW01000127.1:0-1396 GCF_000710795.1 Enterobacter sp. T1-1
CGGTTTGGGAAGTAGCGCGACAAAGGAAATAGGGCAGGCGCCCGGTAATGTAATGGAAGTAGGTTCTTTTGGCCTGGGAGAGACTCTTGATGGCAGTAACCACGTTGTAGATTTGGCCGGTAACAATAATACAGGCTTCGGCTATTGGAGTGCGGCGGGTGGCAACGGGGTCATGCCTGGCCAGTGGCAGGTAGGATTCAATATCAAAGGCGGCGGAGTTGTTGGCGCTCAGTTAGTTTTATCAGGATATACAGCCGTCCCTCGCGCTATTTTGCGTAGTCGTTCGTCGCCAACTGCCTGGGCTAGCGCTGAACTCTACACCACATCTAACACCACGAAAGCCAGTGATGGCACGCTAAAAGCGGCCTCACCAGTTGCCCGCATAGTAACGAGTCGCGATGCATGCCAGCGCGCTGACGTAGCCGAAGATGGTTTCTCCTGGTGCGGTTGCGGGACAGCAAACGCAGAAGCGGAAGGTATAACCCTTTCTCGCCTTGAGGCGGGTGTTTACCTGCTGACCGGTTCAGCAGGACTGGCTTCAGAGGGATGGCAGCTACTGCCACCGATGGACCCTGGTGGCAAGGGAGAACTTGGCGTGGTTGAAGCTGAGCAGACGGAAAGCGGAGGCCTGACAATCCGTCTTTTCAAGCAAAAATACATCCTGAGCGGTGAAGGTGAGATCATTAAAACCAAAGGTGAACCGATGGACGTACCGGCGAACAGCTGGATCGATGTTCGCCTTGATATGCCTGACGATTCCCTGTTTAACCAGCGGATGAGCCAGGAGCAGTAACGTTGATCACTTCCTCTAAGGCGCTGACGCGGACAACCAGCGCTTTGATTGCCGCCAGCGCATCGAGCATCAGAGGATTGAGGTCAAGCGTCATTTTCCCCGACTCCTCAGCCGAGTGAACATATTGCGGATCTATCTTTTCCAGTTCCTGAGCAATGACGCCGCGGCGAGTCGTTTTGGCTTCATCTGCAAGGTAGTAGAAGGTCTTAAAGTCCATTGCCACGATGTTGGCCAGAGACACTTCTAAATCCAGATCCCCTGTCACTTTTTTAAAGTTAATGTCCGATGTCCCCGCAGACTGCAACTGCGCCCACGGCACTGAGGATTTTGGTGTTTGAGGGTCAGTGGTTGTTAGAAAACGGCTGAATACCGCACTACCGGAAGTAATCCACAGCTGCGCAATTCGCTGCCCGGTGTAGGAACTCTGAAACCCACAGCCATTCGCAGGAGCCCACAGAGTATTGCCATCAGCATCACTGATGAAGGATGAACTGGCATCTGTGGGCTTATTTTGGAGAACAGCACCAACCCCAAAAGCTCCCACCTGCATAACATTCCCTGCCGCAGTTCCGACATCCTTTGTCGCACTACTTCCCAAACCGA
>NZ_JALW01000128.1:0-431 GCF_000710795.1 Enterobacter sp. T1-1
ATTCCCGATACGCGGATCGCTATCGATGATAAACCCTGGCCAAGCGGAGCCCTGGCGATGGCGTGGATCCCGGCGCAGGACGTTGGTGGCGACGATCGTCAGCGTAGCGATGAGTTACGTATTCGCGCTAGCAATTTGGCCCTCAGCGGCCTGAGCGGGTTACAGCCGTTTGCTGATAAGCTGGCGCCTTCTCTGGGCGAACTCTGGCGAACCACGCAGCCTGGCGGCAAAATCAATTTGCTGGCTCTAGATATCCCCCTGCAGGCGACGGAGAAAACGCGTTTTCAGGCGCAGTGGAGCGATCTGGCGTGGAAGCAGTGGAAACTCCTGCCGGGGGCAGAGCACTTCTCCGGCAGTCTGAATGGCAGCGTTGAGCACGGGGAATTACGCGCTCATATGGCGAAGGCGCTGATCTCGTATGCCGTCTTCTG
>NZ_JALW01000129.1:0-462 GCF_000710795.1 Enterobacter sp. T1-1
TGGATGTGCTCAACCTGGCGGGCGGCGGTGCGGCAGGTGGAATGGGGGCGGCGCTGTACGCCTTCTGCGGTGCGCAACTGCGCCAGGGCATTGAGATCGTCACCGATGCGCTACATCTGGCTGACCAGATTGCCGATGCGGATTTGGTGATAACGGGTGAAGGTCGCATCGACAGCCAGACGATCCACGGTAAAGTGCCGGTTGGGGTGGCGAAGGTAGCCAAACGCTTCAACAAGCCGGTTATCGGGATTGCAGGCAGCCTGACGGCGGACGTTGGCGTCGTGCACGATCACGGCATCGATGCGGTGTTTAGCGTAATTTACACCATCTGCTCGCTGGAAGATGCGCTGGAAAATGCCAGCGAGAACGTCAGGATGGCCGCAAGAAATATCGCGGCGGTACTGAAACTCGGGCAAGGGATGTAGTTCTCCCTCTCCCAGTGGGCTGAGGGTTCCCCAGAAA
>NZ_JALW01000130.1:0-377 GCF_000710795.1 Enterobacter sp. T1-1
ATATCCGGGGCGGAACTGATATCAAGGCGGTTTAGCATCACACGGTAACGCTTCCAGCGGGCAAGAGCTGTTAACTCATCTTCTGTTGCAATACCGAGCTCATCAGCATCCTGCAGAGGCGCAATGGCGTCTGATGCTTCATTCTGCCTATTTAGTCTTTCCTGCTTCGCGACAGCAATATAATCGACCGGTAGAGGAATAATCTTTTGACCATCAAAAAACCATTCACCATTAATACTGAATCCTTCAGGAACAGCCTCTCTCTTAATTTCAGCTATCGACATATTAGCAGGCCAGAGCGCTGAAACGTCATAATCGGAGGAGCGTATAATCCCATCTGAGGAGTAAACGATTTTTAATTTATCCTTATCAAATTC
>NZ_JALW01000131.1:0-431 GCF_000710795.1 Enterobacter sp. T1-1
TGCCAGTCGCTCGAACGTATCTGCGAACTGGACGATCTGCCGAATCTCATCGGCCTCATCCGGCGGTGCTGCATCAGTCGACGCGCCAATCAGGATGTAATCTCCATCCCGCGCCGTTGCGTACTCGGTCCATATCGTGTTTTTAACAACGAGCTCCCGGCCAAGGTCACCGATTTTTGCAGAGAGTCCGCCCTGGTAGTCGCAGAGGATAGCGATCGGCGCTTCCCACCCGTACGGCTGACCTCCGCCGTCGGTATCGCTACCTTCGGCATCGCGTATGCGCCGCCAGACTGTCGCCGTCGCGGTATAGCTCCAGTTTGCTACCGAAGACATCAGTCATCCCTCCATCGCAACACAACAGCGCCTGTAGCCTGTATGCGAGGGCAGTTAATCATCCACTGCCCGGCACCGATCTCGTATGCCGTCTTCTG
>NZ_JALW01000132.1:0-387 GCF_000710795.1 Enterobacter sp. T1-1
GCGCGGATGGGCGTCTTCGCCACCCGTTCAACGTTTCGCCCTAATCCCATCGGCATGTCGCTCGTTGAGCTCAAGGGCATTCGCTGTCAGAAAGATCAGGTAATACTGGAACTCGGCAGCCTCGATCTCGTCGACGGGACGCCGGTGGTTGATATCAAACCGTATCTTCCTTTCGCCGAAGCCCTGCCGGACGCCAGCGCCAGCTATGCACAGCAGGCGCCGCTGGCGGGTATGAACGTCAGCTTTACGCCGGAAATAGACGCACAGTTACTCACGCTGGAAAAACGTTACCCACATATCAAAGCGTTTATCCGCGAGGTGCTGGCGCAGGATCCGCGTCCGGCCTACCGAAAAGAGGAACAAGCGGGAATCTCGTATGCCGTCTTC
>NZ_JALW01000133.1:0-276 GCF_000710795.1 Enterobacter sp. T1-1
GGCTGGGGGGGAGGGGGGGGGGGGGAAAAAGGGGGAATTCGGGGGGGGCGCCGTTCTTAAAAAAAAAAAAAAGAAAAAAGAAAAAAAAGGGAAAAAAAAACCAGGGGGAGAAAAAAAAAAAAAGCCGCTATTTTTTTTCTCTTTTTTTTTTTTTTTTTTTTTTTTTTTTTTTTTTTTTTTTTTTTTTTTTTTTTTTTTTTTTTTTTTTTTTTTTTTTTTTTTTTTTTTTTTAAACGCCCCCCCCCCCCCCCCTCCCCCCCCCCCCCCCCCCCTCTC
>NZ_JALW01000134.1:0-351 GCF_000710795.1 Enterobacter sp. T1-1
GGTGAGCAGGAGCCTGTGCATTGTTGACGCGATCATGGATATTCACGGTTTCAGTGGCCCAGGCCGATGAAATTAAACCAAAGCCCAGCAAAGATGCTAATACGATATTTTTCATGATAACTCTCCATTTCTGAATTAGTGATGTCCGGGGAAGTACAACCGGTGTTTTCAGTTCCATAACTGAAACAAGTTCGGCAGCGTTTATTTCTCCGGAAGAGGGCTGGATATTCATTTCCTGGCGTACTCTGACGCCGGGTATTGATGAAGCAATCCAGCCTTCCTGATAAGTTGCACTAATTATCTCGTATGGCTTCTGTTTGCTGCATGACAGGCTAATGACATCTTTGTCAT
>NZ_JALW01000135.1:0-267 GCF_000710795.1 Enterobacter sp. T1-1
TGGGGGGGGGGGGGGGGGTTTTTTTGGGGGGGGGGGGGGGGGGGGGGGGGGTTTCTCCCCGGGCGCCCCCCCCCCCCCCCCCCGCCGCCCGCCCCCGCCCCCCCCCCCCGCCGGCGCGGGGCGGGGGCCGCGGCCCGCCCCCCCCCCCCCCCCCCCCCCCCCCCCCCCCCCCCCCCCCCCCCCCCCCCCCCCCCCCGCGGGGGGGGGGGGGGGGTCGCTCTCCCCCCCCCCCGGGGGGGGGGGGGGGGGGGGGGGGGGGGAGGGAAA
>NZ_JALW01000137.1:0-420 GCF_000710795.1 Enterobacter sp. T1-1
GACGCTTGGTAAAGTGATATCCCGGATTCATCATATTGGTAGCACCTCGGTGCCTGGATTATCAGCTAAGCCAGTAATAGATATATTAATCGAAGTTGCTAATCTTGAAGAACTGGACAGTTTGAATCAGGCAATGGAGGGTGTAGGATATACTGTGCGTGGTGAAAACGGCATTTTAAATCGTAGGTACTTTACAAAAGGTGGAAGTCAGCGTAGTCATCATATCCATGCGTTTACCACCGGGGATGCTCAAATCATAAAACACCTGGCATTCCGTGATTACCTTATTAAACACAATGACGTAGCCATTCAGTACGCTTTAATGAAAAAAAGCGCGATGTTATTATGTGAAAATGACAGCCACCGATACAGCATTTATAAAGCGGATTTCATTCAGAAACATCTCGTATGCCGTCTTCT
>NZ_JALW01000138.1:0-290 GCF_000710795.1 Enterobacter sp. T1-1
GTGTCTTTATTTGTTCTTCACTTAGAGATTTATCTTTTCTGTTATTCACGCTAAGTGATTTATTTCGCGGGAGATGTGCTCTAATACTTTCTATGAAACTCTCGACTTCATATCTAGCATGAATTCCCTTAATAGAATGAAGTAAACCGCACAGCCAATTAAGATAGCTCGAAAAAACATGAATCCTATAACTGAAAGTTCTTTTAGCAACCTGTTCCATTTCTATCACTCTTACATTCGTAATCTTTTGCTTATCGAATCTCTGCCTTGCATCTCGTATGCCGTCTTCT
>NZ_JALW01000139.1:0-552 GCF_000710795.1 Enterobacter sp. T1-1
TCCTGCCCATTAATGCGTCCAGGGGAGTACTCCCGGGCCCTGGACATCCCCTGTGTGCCAAAAGCGGAAGTAGGCTGAAGATAAATTAGCATTGCTGTTAGTCGTGGGTTCTGCAGATGGGTAGAAATTGATAACTTAGGATGCAAGTTCGTCCCGCTCTTTCTGCAGTTTTCATCGAGGGGATATTCTGCGGAATAATTTTGCCCATATACATAGATAGTTCCGAATCGGAATGAGTTAATAATCGGTACAGCAGGCGTTGCGCTCGGGCCGACAATGATCGACCACGAAAAGCAGGAAGTATTACTTTGTCAGTAATACGATATCCTCTCAGAAAAGCGAGGTTTCCTTTCTGGCATATTAGCAACCCGGCGCGAACATCGTTTTCATAGATAATATATACTTCTCTCTCAGAAATATGGTCACACAACTCTTCGTCATCAACTGCTACCAAATTGCTTGCAGACAGTTCGCGAACTGTCTGCCATGTATGCTTATAGGCATCACCCAGGGCCTGACAACACCAGTCAAAATCTCGTATGCCGTCTTCTG
>NZ_JALW01000140.1:0-217 GCF_000710795.1 Enterobacter sp. T1-1
GGTCAGGTGGGACCACCGCGCTAAAGCCGCCAGGCAAATTCTTTGTGCTCAGTACGCAATTCTTTATCGCATCAGCTGCGTTGGCTGCTCTCGTAAAGTCAGTCACATACCTCAGTATGCTCCTTCCTTTCCTTCGCTTGCCGCCTTGTCTCAGCGCAAAATCCTTCGGACTCTGAATCAAAGCTGAAAATCTGTCTCAAATCCGCCAAAACATCTT
>NZ_JALW01000141.1:0-627 GCF_000710795.1 Enterobacter sp. T1-1
ATCGGAAGAGCACACGTCTGAACTCCAGTCACCGATGTATCTCGTATGCCGTCTTCTGCTTGAAAAAAAAAAAAAGGAGGGGCGACAGACCGCGCAGAATACAGAGCACTCCTGAGAAAGCTCATTGATGATGTCATTACCGATACTACCGCTATCACCGGGCAGACAGAGCCCCCCCTGACTGTGCTGTATCAGACCAGCGGCAGCTGGACGCGCGACAGCACGAATATGAGCATTGGCGAGGCTCAGCTCGATATCTGTGCAGCAGATGCAAACGTAATGATGGCATCACCGGCGTATGCTGTCACCGACAAGGGTGGCCATCTTGACGCGAACGGCTACCGCTGGCTGGGAATGCAGTTCGGAAAAGTGCTCCATCGTGCAATTGATCGTCGCCAGAACTGGCGTCCACTGCAACCCCTGTCAGTCACGCTGAGCGGAACATTCCTGCGTGCGGATTTCCTGGTGTGGAGCCCGCCGCTTCAGTTTCGATCATGCTACGTGGGTTCATCTCCGACGACGTATGCCGCAAAAGGATTCAGAGTCACTGACGATGCCGGGGACGTTCCGGTGACGCGTGTCGAAATTGTAGCCGATACCGTAGTCGATATTACGCTGGGGCGTGAA
>NZ_JALW01000142.1:0-357 GCF_000710795.1 Enterobacter sp. T1-1
GCAATTTTTTTTTTTTTTAATGATACGGCGACCACCGAGATCTACACTCTTTCCCTACACGACGCTCTTCCGATCTGATCACCGTGCGTGCGGCGCGGATCCTCGGCCAGCTGGATGTGCTGTATGCGCCAGCCGGCCGCAAAGGCGGCGACAGCCTGGCGCTCTCCATCGTACGCGAGTACCTGGGCGCACACACGGAGGTCCGCTGCTGCCATTTTCCGATGAGCGCCGACAGCGCGGAAAAAGAGGCGGTGTGGAACGACGTTGCCGCGGCGCTGGCCCAGGAGGTGGCGGCGGGCAGGCAGGGCGGGTTTATCACCCTCGGCGACGCCATGTTGTTCAGCACCTGGGTCTTTC